>JAKIZM010000082.1 GCA_022708025.1 Bacteroidota bacterium
AGTTGTAACACTTCTTTCTATTGACTATCTGAAAAAATACGGTATTTATTTCAGAGAGTATTTTATTATACTTCAGACTTCTGTATTGGGTATGATGCTGATGGCTGCAGCAAAAGATATTCTGGTTATATTTCTTGGTCTTGAACTGATGTCAATATCTTTTTATATCCTTGCAGGAATGAACAGGAAAAGATTAACTGCTAATGAAGCATCACTTAAATATTTTTTGCTTGGCTCTTTTGCTACAGGTTTTATTGTTTATGGAATTGCACTTATCTACGGTTCAGCACATACAACATCAATTGATTTTATAACATCTAATTTTAATTCATTATCAGGTAATTTATTATTTGTTACAGGTGTTCTGTTATTTTTAATTGGATTTTCTTTTAAGATAGCTGCTTTTCCTTTCCATATGTGGGTACCTGATGTTTATGAAGGAGCACCAACATCAGTTGCAGCATTATTCTCAACAGGTGGTAAAGCTGCTGCCTTTAGTGCAATTATAGCTACATTATTTGCGCTCTTTAATAGCGGAGGGCAGGGAAATTTCTTTACACCATTCCTTGCAGTTATTTCTGTTTTATCGATGTTCTATGGTAGTATTGTTGCTATTGCACAGGATAATATTAAAAGAATGCTTGCTTATTCATCAATTTCACATGCCGGTTATCTTATAATTGGTTTAGCTGCTGGAAATTATGATGCAATTGCCGGTATTATTTATTATCTGGCTGCTTACACATTTATGAACTTAGGAGCTTTTGGTGTTGTAGCATTAATCGAAGGAAAAGACGAAACTAATCTTTCAATAAATTCTTATTCAGGTTTAGGAAGTACAAAGCCTTTACTTGCTGCACTACTTGCTTTACTTATGTTTAGCCTTGCCGGTATTCCGCCTTTTGCAGGATTCTTTGGAAAGTATTACATATTTATTGCAGCCATAAAAGCTAAATTAACATGGCTTGCAATTCTTGGTGTAATATCAAGTTCAATTAGTGTATATTTCTATATAAGAATTGTTGTACTGATGTATTTTAAAACTTCTGATACTGAACTTGAATATGAAGGAAGTAATAACTATATGTTAGCCATTATTCTTTCAGTTTTAATTGTAGTATTAATGGGAGTTTTTCCCGGGAGTTTTATTGATCTGGTTACAAAGTTTATTTAATTACAGAGGAAATTTAATTTCCTCTATCTTTCCTCAGGTTTTAATATGATTCCACTTTATAATACTGCTGATATCCGGCGTCTGGATTCTTTTGCTATTAATAAGTTAAAAGTTCCGGGCATTATGCTGATGGAAAATGCGTCTATTGGTATTTATCAGGCAATATCTGAAAAATATCCCGGAATTAAATCAGCTGGAATTATTTGCGGCAAAGGTAATAACGGCGGAGATGGTTTTGCAGTAGCAAGACATTTTTCAAATCTGGGTATTGAAGTTAAAGTC
This sequence comes from Bacteroidota bacterium, assembly GCA_022708025.1. Classification (GTDB taxonomy): domain Bacteria; phylum Bacteroidota; class Ignavibacteria; order Ignavibacteriales; family Ignavibacteriaceae; genus IGN3. Next base: position 1,457 of record JAKIZM010000082.1, read on the forward strand.
CTTTATATCGGCGCTGCAAATGATATGAGCAATGATTGCAGAATAAACTTTGAGATATTAAAAAGTTTATCATCGGGAAGAAACAATCTTAAAGTAAGATCATTTAAAATTATTAAAGATATTGATTGGCTAAAAAAATCTGATTTAATTATTGATGCTATGCTTGGGAGTGGATTTACAGGAGATTTAAAAGAGCCTTATTATAGTATCGTAAATCGGGTAAATAAATTCAGTTCGATTAAATGTGCAATTGATATTCTGACAGGATTGGATTCAGATACAGGTTTTGGTAATTGTATCTTCAATAGCGATTTGACTATCACACTTGGTGAATTGAAAAAAGGTCTTTTTATTGAGAAAGGATATCAAAATTGCGGCGAAGTAATATTAAAAGAAATTGGTATTGGAAATGATTTCTTTGATAATGTTTCTGCTGATACTTATTTAATCGAACCTGAAGATGTTTTTCAGGCACTGCCAAAGAGAGGTAAGTCGGTAAATAAATATTCTGCTGGAAAAGTATTATCAATTGCAGGATCATATCAATATCCTGGTGCAGGTGCTCTTACATCTCATTCAGCTTTGGTAGCAGGTGCAGGTGCATCGGTTCTCTCAATACCAGAGAGTGCAAAGAAGTTGGTGCATAGAAGTTTAATTGAAGTAGTGGTTGAATCTTATGGAACATCCAAAACATTTTATTTTGATTCTGATGTGCTTGAACAAATTAAAGAAAGAATCAAATGGGCAGATGTTTTAGTTGTTGGTCCCGGATTAGGCAGATCATCAGAAACAAGCAGTGCAGTTAGAAAATTTTTACTTAATAAAGGTTCAAAATATACTGTTCTTGATGCTGATGCTTTAAATGCACTTGACGAGAAATTTTTAGATAAGATAGATTTAAGTGATTGTGTTTTTACACCACATATCGGAGAATTTGCTAAACTAATTAATACGGATATCAAAAAAATCAGAACTGATATTTTAAAATACGGAAGAAATTTTGCTGTTAGATATAAAACAGTTTTAGTATTGAAAGGAGCTCCGACAATTATATTTAATAAATTCGGTGAAGCATTTATAAACACAACAGGTAACAGTGGTATGGCAAAATTCGGTACTGGTGATGTTCTGACTGGCATTTTAGCCGGTTTACTTGCACAAGCAAAAAATACAGAAACAGCATCAATTGCTGCGGTTTATCTGCACAGCCTTTCTGCCGACCTTCTTTTAGCAAAAAAACCGTTATCCAATTACCTGCCGACTGATATAATTAAAAATTTTCCTAATGCAGTAAAATTTGTAGAGCGAAGTGTTATATAGTTATTTAAAAAAGAATAAAAAATATCTTATTCATCTGCCGCTGATAATATACTGGTTAATACTTTTTACTTTAACTTCTTTACCAGCAAGCATGGCTATTGTTACAGAAATTGGCGATAAAATAAGTCATTTTGGTGCCTATGGACTGTTAAGTGTATTTTTGTATCTGACAATGTATTTCCAGGATAAATTCCCGCTGCTTAAAAAATACCCGGGAATATTTACAATATTAATTGCATCAATTTATGGGCTGTTGGATGAAATCCATCAGATTTATGTGCCTGGCAGATTTGCAGAAGTTTTGGACTGGCTTGCAGATTTCTCTGGTTCTGTTGCAGCGGTATTAATTACAAGGTATTTATTGGAATATTTAAAAAGAACAGAATTTGAAAAAAGCAAATCAAATCCTGGAACTTTTAAAAAATAATTTTGTAAAAGACTTGAAAAATAATTTGACAATAGAAAAACTCATTATTAAGTTAGCACCACTTAATTGCTAGTTAGGAGAAAAAACAATGGCAATCATAAAAACTAAAAAAGCAGACCTGATGAGTAAATACAAAAGAGTATTTGAAATCAGTTTGATTATTTCTTTAGCACTTCTGATTGTTGCCTTTAAATTCTTTCCGGATTTCAAGGGACAGGAAATAAAAATTGAAGGTCCGCAGGAATTATTTCAGGTAGAGGATATTCAACAGACCAAACAGGAAAACAGACCTCCACCGCCTCCAAAGCCACCAATTCCGATTGAAGCACCTTCTTCGGATGTGCTGGAAGATATTGAAATAGGTGATACAGAAATTGATATTACTGAACAAATAGAAGCACCGCCTCCGCCACCAAAAGAAGATAAGAAAATTGTTGAAGAAGAACCGGTTTATTTTGTAGCTGTTGAAGAAATGCCTGAACCAATTGGAGGTATTACAGAGATACAAAAGAAAATTATATATCCTGAAATTGCTAAGAGAGCAGGTGTTGAAGGAAAAGTTTATGTGCTTGCATTTGTTGATGAATCCGGAACCGTTACTGATGTAAAATTAATTAAAGGTATTGGCGCCGGCTGCGATGAAGCTGCTATGGATGCCGTTAGGAAAACAAAATTCAAACCAGGGAAACAAAGAGGTAAACCTGTTAAAGTTCAGGTCTCGATTCCAGTCGTATTCAAACTGCAGTAAATTTTAAGGCGTCGTTAAGACGCCTTTTTTATTTTAAAGATTTCAATAAAGTCTAAAATATTTAAGATAAGCTAATTCAATGTAAGACTTTTCCTTTCTAATAAATCATTAAAAAAATTCTTTACTTCTGTTATTTCTTAAAAAAAAGCCTTGATAAACAAAATTTAAAACCATTTAACTGGAACAAAATTTTGTTGCTTTAAGTAAAACCAGGCGAAATAATTGAACATTAAGTAAATCTTCAAAAAAGTAAGGAGAGGAGTCAATGGCAATTAATAAAACAAAAAAAGCGGACTTGGTTTCAAAGTCTAAGAGAATTTTTGAGATTAGTTTAATCATTTCTTTAGCGCTTCTGATTGCTGCATTTAAATTCTTTCCGGATATCGAAAAACTCAAGCTCAAAAAAGAAGATCCTCCGATCATAATAGATATAACTGATGTTTTACCTACTCAGCAGGATAGAGTAGTTCCACCGCCCCCGAAACCGCCAATTCCAATAGAATCTCCATCTGCTGAAGTTTTGGAAGATATTGAGATAGGTGACACAGAAATTGATATTACCGAACAGATATCGCCTCCACCTCCTCCACCTGTGGAAGACAGGAAAATAGTTGAAAAAGAAGAAATTTTTTTCGTTGTAGCTGAAGATATGCCTGAGCCTATTGGCGGATTAAGTGAAATACAAAAGAAAATTAAATATCCTGAATTAGCAATAAAAGCAGGAATTGAAGGTAGGGTTATAATCAATGCATTTGTAGATGAATTTGGAGTCGTTAATCGTGCAAAAATATTTAAGGGCATCGGAGGCGGCTGTGATGAAGCTGCTTTGGATGCAGTATTGAAAACAAAATTTAAACCAGGCTTACAAAGGGGAAAGCCAGTAAAAGTTCAGGTAAAAGTGCCGGTTTTTTTCAAATTACAATAATTTAGGGCTGTCTTAATGACAGTCTTTTTTTTCTAAAATAGTCTTTTTATTAAGTTTTATCGTAAAATCTGATTTAGTATTTTAACTGAAAGATTATTTAATTTTTCTTCATTGAAATCATGACTAAAAGTAAAAGCAGCACTAATCAAAACATCATTTGGGCTTTTATTTTTATTTTGATGATTGATCTGGCTTTTCTTTATTATCTTAAATACCGAAATCAAAACATCAGCCTTAATGAGTTCAATATTTTCAATTTTGGAAACTTATTAAACCTGTTTACTTTTTTAATAATAACAGTTGGTTTGCTTATCCATGCTTTTAAAATAAAAAATTTGAGCAATACTAAATATTTCTGGTTCTTGATTATTCTGCTTCAGATTTGCCTTATTATTTCGTTTTTTCTCTTTGAATATAAACTTCCTTTTGACAAATATTATATACTTGGGCAGTCAGGCAACAGATTATTTGGGGGTTTTGTTTTTATGTCCTATCAGTTTTTACTTTTTGTGTTTATGTTTTTAGTATGGTTGTTGGTCTATAAAATTAAGAACCTGATTTTTATCCGGGCAGTGTTTAATTCAGCACTTTTATTATTGGCTATAATAATCCTTTCGTTTGTTTTTATTGTTATGAAAGAAAATCAGTTTGATGAGAAACTAATTAAAAGCAAAAACGATAATGTAGCAGTTGTATTAGGCGCTGCTGTATGGTCTGATAATAAGCCAAGTCCGTCTCTGGCAGCAAGAGTTGATAAGGCACTGGAGTTGCTTGATAAAGGCGAAGTTAATGCAATTTATCTTACCGGAAGCAATGCACCGGGTGAACTTGCTGAATCAGAAGTTGCTTATCATTATATAAAAAGTAAAAGAAAATCCACTGAAAATATTTTTCTTGAAAAGAATACCACTTCAACAAATGAGCAAATCAGTTTTATAAAAGATTATCTCTTGAGAAGAGATAAAGGAAAAAATATTATAGTCGTATCAGATGGTTATCATTTAATAAGAATAATTGAGGTTAGTAAATTCCATAACATTAAAGTGCAGGCGGTACCTTCAAATCTTAGTTTGGCTTTTGAAAATGCATTGTATTTCAAATTCCGGGAAGCATTGGCTTTGATTGTGTTTTGGTTTTTTGCATACTAAAATTTTAAGGAGAAGTAATGTCATTAAAGTTTAAAAGAAGAATAGTCAGAGAAAAAGTTTTACAGGTTTTGTATGCTTACGAAATAAATAATGAGAATCTGCAGGCACTTACAGATAGTTTATTAGCAGAAGTTCAGGATGAAAACCTGATTAGTTTCGGTAAAGAATTAATCAACAAAGTGATAATCAATAAGAATGAATTTGATCAGAGAATTAAACAAAGAGTCAGTAACTGGGAGATGAATCGTATTGCAATAATTGACCGGATTCTTCTCAGGATGGCTCTTTGCGAAATACTTTATTTCCCTGATATTCCTCCGAAGGTTTCGATTAATGAAGCCATAGAAATTGCAAAAACTTTTAGTACTGCCGGTAGTGGAAAATTTATTAACGGAATTCTTGATGCCATCCTTATTGACGAAAGATCATCAGGCAGATTAACAAAAACGGGCAGAGGACTCGTTGATGAAACAACATCCAAATCTCATAAAAAAAATCCTGATGACAAATAAGAAAAAAATATTTATCTGGACCTTATTTGATTTTGCAAACACTTCATTTTCGATTGTTGTTGTAACCTTTGTGTATGCAGTTTACTTTAAGAAAGTAGTTGCTGAAGGTAAATCAATCGGAGATCTTTATTGGTCTATTGGCACTAGTCTAGCTATGATAATAACCGCTATTATTTCACCCATATTAGGAGCAATAGCAGATTATTCGGCAGGCAAAAAAAGATTTTTATTATTCTTTACACTTTTATGTATCGTAGCTACATCATCTCTGTTTTTTGTTGGAGAAGGAGAAATATTTTTCGGGATTTTATTATTCGTGTTAGCCAATATTGGATTTGAGGCTGGATTAGTTTTTTATGATTCTTTTCTTCCGGAGATTACCGAACCGAAAAATTTTGGTAGAGTAAGCGGTTATGGTTTTGCAATGGGTTATTTGGGTTCGCTCGCAACACTTGCAATTATCTATCCATTTATTCAGGCAGAAATGATAAAAGAATCATTTCCGGTTGCTGCCCTGTTCTTTTTAATATTTGCAATTCCTTTATTTGTTTATCTGAAAGACAATCGCAAAATAAAATCCGAAAAAGTTTCTTACCTTAATATTGGAATTACTAGAGTTTGGAATACCATTTCAAATTTAAAACATTATAAAAATCTTGCGATATTTTTGTTGGCATATTTCTTTTATATAGAAGGCGTTAATACAATAATATTCTTTTCAGGTAATTATGCAAGCACAACTTTAAAATTTAATGAGACAGAGCTTTTAATTTTCTTTTTAACAGTTCAAACAACTGCTATCGCTGGTTCAGTAATACTTGGTATTATTGCTGATTCAATAGGTCAGAAGAAAACAATTATTATCACCTTAATTATATGGCTTATTACTGTTTTGCTTGCTTATTTAGTTCAGGATAAAAGTGGTTTTTATGTCGTTGGATTATTAGCAGGAGCAGCTATGGGTTCAAGTCAATCTACAAGCAGAAGTCTGATGAGTAAATTAACTCCACCTGATAAAAAAACAGAGTTCTTTGGTTTCTATTCTTTCTTTGGAAAAAGTTCTGCTATTATTGGTCCTTTAGTTTTTGGGTTTGTAAGCTTTATTTCAGGTGATCAGAGATTGGCAATATTTTCAATCGGAATATTTTTTCTGATTGGATTACTTATACTGTTGTGGGTAAATGATCCGAAAGTTGATCAGAGGTCTTTATAAATTTTATAAATTGGCGGACCAATTAATTTTTTCTGATCCCAAACAAAGGACTTGCTTTTTTCTTCCTTTCTGAATTTACAATCTTTATAGTTACAGAATTTACATAAGTCATCTATACAATAATCAAAATGAATTTTTAATTCGGCGTGCGGAAAATCTTTTTGTAATTCGCTTCTTATATAGGATTCTTCGTCGTGAGTTTGTTTGATATTAAAGAAGTAGGGAAGTATTAAATGGAAATCAATAAAAATTTTATCACCTGATTGCCAGAAACGCAATTCGTGAATATCAATCCAGTAATCTTTTTTTATCGATATTATTTTATCTGTTAGTTTATCAAGCATTTTCTGATCAACTTCATTCATCAGTCCGGCAATCGATTCTCTGATCAGTTTATATCCAGTGATTAAAATGTTTAATGCAACAAGAATAGCGATTATAGGATCCAGTAATTCAATATCGGTTAGAATTACCAGAATCACCGCTATAATAACACCAAAACTTGTGATAGAATCAGTAAGAACATGTTTTCCGTCAGCAACCAAAGTAAGTGAATTTGTCTTTTTACCTGTGCGTATCAGATAATTACCTAAGATCAGATTCACTACAGAAGCAAAGAAAATTACAATCGCACCAACGCCGAGTTGTTTAAGTTCCGGCCCAGCAATAATTGAACTAACACTTTCAATAATAATTACTATTGCAGCGATTACAATTAATAATCCTTCAATGCCAGCTGAAAAATATTCAACATTTCCATGTCCGTAAGGATGTGAACTATCGGCAGGACGAGAGCTTAAATAAATACTGAACAGAGCCATTAGAGTTGCTAAAACATGCACAATAGATTCTGCTGCATCTGAAAAGATAGCTGCAGAACCTGTTATCAAGTAAGCACCAATTTTAAAAACAAACATGCTTAAGCCAACAATAAGGGAAATTATTGCAGCTTTTTTTCTAAGTTTTATCAACCTGGAATTTTGATCGTCCATTTATAAACTTCTTAATTTTTGTGATGCATTTATTAATACTTCATCTTTTTTTGCAAAGCATACTCTAACAATTGTTGACTTTACTTCTGTTGAACAGAATGGTGAAATAGGAATTACTGCTACTCCGATTTTTTCTATCAAATGTTTTGAAAAATCCATATCATTCATATCCGAAATATTTGAATAATCTAAAAGCTGAAAATAAGTGCCGTTACAATCAAGCAGTTTAAAGTTAGAATCTTTAATTAAATCTCTGAACAAGTCTCTTTTCTTTTTATAGAAATCTTTTAAGCCCAAATAATTTGAATCATTTTTTAAAAATTCTGCAATTGCCAACTGAACAGGTGTATTTACTGCAAACACGATGAACTGATGAATTTTTCTGAATTCTCTCATTAACTCTTCAGGTGCACAACAATAACCTGTCTTCCATCCTGTAGTATGAAATGTTTTACCAAATGATGATATTACAAAGGTTTTTTTAGCAAGCTCATCATATTTTGAAAAACTTAAATGTTCTTTATCATCAAAGATAATATGTTCATACACTTCGTCGCTTATAAAATGTATATTTTTATTTTTCACTAATTCGATAAGAGTGGAAATATCATCTTGATTTAAAATAGTGCCGGTTGGGTTGTGAGGTGAATTAAAAACAATACATTTTGTTTTATCAGTGATTTTAGATTCTACTTTATCCCAGGGAATACTAAAATCTTTTTCGTTTAGTTCAATAGAAACAGGAATGCCGCCATTTAATTTAATTGCAGGAATGTATGAATCATAAGCCGGCTCAAAAATAATTACTTCGTCTCCTTTTTCAATAAGAGTGGAGAATGCTGTAAATAAAGCCTGAGTTGCTCCTGCAGTTACAGTTATTTCAGTTTCAGGGTTGTAATGTTTACCGTATAAATTTTTAATTACTCTTGATATTTCATTTCTCAGCTCAATAGTTCCCGGCATTGGAGCGTATTGATTAAATCCTTTTTTCATAAAGCTGTTTACAAGTTCAATCAATTCACCTGAGCAGTTGAAATCCGGAAAACCTTGAGACAAATTGATAGCATTATTATCATTTGCGAGTTTGGACATTACAGCAAAAATACTTGTTCCGATATGAGGAAGTTTTGAATTGAGCTTTGATTTTGTAGTCATATAAAAATTTACTCCACTTTAAACCTTTCAACTGCAGGTCTTAAATTATCATAAAGTCTTTTAAGTTGTTGATATGCAAATTGGTTTCCTCTCTGAGCAGCTTCACGATAATATTTTACAGCTTCCGGTATTGATTTTCTGAAGCCAATTCCATTTTCATAACAATATCCCAATGCAAATTGTGCAAGAAGGGATCCTTTTAAATCAGCTTCCTGTAAAATCTTTATCTCTTCCGAAAGATCATCTGATTTATTTAGATCGAAAACTTTCGATACAGCCAATCTTACATTCGCTTCAATACTTCCGAAATCTTTTGCATAATTCCATAATTGGATACCTTTATTTTTATCCTGAGTAATATATTTACCGGAATAATAATTATAACCCAATTCAATAATTGCCGGCAGATGATTCTGTTCAGCAGATTTTTTTAAAAGATTGATAGCATCCGGCTCAGTTAATCTGTTATCGTAACCGAGCTTATGTAATCCATACCAAACAAATTGTGCGGTTGGATTATTAGTGTTTATGCCATCATTCAGAATTCTGTAAAATTCATTTTCACGAATTAGTTTCCAGAGCAAATAAGCGGACCTCGGTGAATCCAGTATTGTTGCTCTGATATAATATTCTGCTGCCAATAATAAATTTATTCCTGTTGAATTTCCAGTTTGATATAATCTGCCCAGAATAGTTAAAGCTTCAGGACTTCCACCTTCAGCAATTTTTGAAAGAATATTCAGATCCGAGATTGATAAGTTTTTAAAGAATGTAGAATCTTTTGAAGCTTTTAATGAATCATTAATTGATTTATTATTAATACGGATTAAATCATTTAATAAAACATCATCATTAAATCCTCTTATAGTATCTAATTCTGAGTTAAAATCAATAAAGACTAATCCAACAGAAGGCTGTATATTATTTGAGATTTCTTCATCTTTAAAATCTTTAGAGCTTAAATATGAAAATTTATTCTGAGCTACTGAATCTTTAAATTCATTTGAAACTTTAGAGCTAAGCTCTATCAGAACTTCCTTTGCAGGTTCATAACCTCCATCAACAGATTTTTTTATCCAATAGTAAGATTTATTCCAATCGCGTCTTACAATCAGATTATCAGTATATAAAATACCAACAACATATTGTGCCTGACTCATACCTGCTTCTGCTGCTGATAAAAAATATTCGTATGCTGTAAATGGATTCCATTCGGTTCCCCAGCCATTTATTAACATAACCCCGTAATTATGCATAGCAGCAGTTAACTTTTGTGAAGCAGCTTTTTTAATCCAATACACAGCAGTTACAGTATCAGCAACAATTCCATCTCCGGTTAATAAACGAAGTCCGAGTTCATGCTGAGCAAGCGGATCACCGCTGTTTGCAAGCTGCACAAGTTTAAATTGCTGCAAAATCTGATAAGATAAATCAGGTTGATAAAAGTACGGGTTATTTTTATAAGGTCTGTTTTTCTTAAATGCCAGGCTTATTGTAGAATCCTGACTAAAAATTAACATGTTTAGCGAAATGAATAATAAAAACAAAAGTACCGATTTAAAGATAGTTTTATCTGACACAGGTTTCTCTGCTGCAAAATTCAAAAGTATTATAAATGTAATTGTAATTTATATATTCTTTAAGAAATAATTAGTGAATTTATTATACACTTAAAAGAATATTTATTATGTCTCAAATCCGATATAGGACATAAAAACAAAGATAATTTAACGGACAAATAATTATTTCTTAAAAATCCTTCCTTATGACTGTCTTTATTGAGCTAAATGGGATTG
>JAKIZM010000025.1 GCA_022708025.1 Bacteroidota bacterium
TCACCTTTAGCTCAATAAAGACAGTCATAAGGAAGAATTTTGAAGAAATAATTATTTGTCCGTTAAATTATCTTTGTTTTTGTCTCCTATATCGGATTTGAGATTTAGCATTAATAGGCTTGCTGAAATTGGTTTTATAAAGCACTTAATCTAATTTTACATAAGCAATTAAATATTTTTATTTAATACTTTTTATTCGCAAAATATTTAGTCACAAATCAAGGGAGATCACACTGTGAAAAATTTACTATCAATATTCTTACTACTTTCTTTTTCAATTTTCTTTATTGCTTGCGATAAAGAAGAAAACAATTCAAAAGATCCAAATGTAATAAACGGTGATTCAAACATTGCTATAAACACTGTCGGAAATACATTTGGTGCTTCTGTCAAAATTGGTAATAGTTACGTAAATGTTTACGATTCAGTTTATATTGTAAGCAATAATAATGGTATGATAACACTTAAAGTAAAAGCTGATTTGCGTCAGATTCCGGGATTAAGTGCCGTAAATGATGCTATTCCATCTTCATACAAAGATCAAAATGGCAAAGTTGATGTTAGCTTAACTTTCAAAAGCACTTCAGAAGGAATTCAGGATTATAATTTCTTTAACAAATCAGGTAAATATCATACAATTGCCAAATTTGATGCTGCAGTAGGAGATTCCTATCCGTTAACAAAGGATGATGGAACCAAAATAGAAAGAAGAGTAACTGAAAGGACTAATCAGGATGATTTTCCTTTTGGGTTTTATAATATAAAAACTATAAAGGTTGAAGAAGATCCCAAAATTCCGGGAATAAAAAATATTACTTACAGAGTAAATCATAGATTTGGTTTAGTATGGTTTGAAATTGAAATGGAAGATGGCTCAAAAGCCAGTTCATACTTTTTTGCACATTATACAAACTGATTACTGATTAAGATGAATATTCTTTTACCAGCGAAATTTAAAACCGCAGGTTATATCTTTGTTTTAATAGGAATAGTTCTTGGTATTATTCGCTTTTATTTTGATATAAAACTTAAAATATTCGATGTAAAAGTATTTGCTGTTTATTCAAAGTATTTTGAGTCTAACTACTTCAAAATAATTCCAAATCATATTTCTGAAGAATTAATAGCCCTGTTTCTATTGACAGGGCTTTTATTCATTTGTTTTTCTAAAGAAAAGAATGAAAATGAGCAACTGAATCAAATCAGATTAAAATCATTAATATTAGCCATCTATTTAAACACAGCTTTTATGCTTTTTTCGTTTATCTTTATTTACGGACTTATTTTCATAAACATTTTAGTAATAAATCTTATCAGTCCTTTTATTTTTTATCTTATTATTTTCAATTGGTTTAAATACAAACAAAAACCGCAAACAGACCAATCGCACTCTTAAAATCATTATATAAATATTCTTGCATTTTAATACATTTAGTTTGATTTTTGTTTTCCATTTTAAAGAAAATGAAACAACAGGAAGAAGAGAAAAATATTGCGGTTAATCGCAAAGCAAGACACGAATATGCAATTTTACAATCCTTTGAAGCAGGAATTGTATTAGTTGGTACCGAAGTAAAATCCTTGCGCGAAGGTAAAGCAAATCTTGTTGATAGTTATGCTTTAATAAAGAACAACGAAATCTGGCTCTTAAGTTTACACATTAGTGAATATAAACAAGGCAACATCAATAATCATATACCAACACGTGATAGAAAATTATTGATGAACAGATCAGAAATAAGAAAACTGATCGGAAAGACAAAAGAGAAAGGACTGACTTTAATTCCTTTAAGATTATATTTTAAAAGCGGTAGAGTTAAAGTTGAATTAGCTTTAGCTAAAGGCAAAAAAGTATATGATAAACGACATGATATTGCTAAAAAGGATTTTCAGAGAGATCAGGAAAGAAAAATTAAATATTAAAATTACAATTACACGAATGGATGAATGACTGCATGAATGCATGCAACCATGCATCCATGCAATCATCCTGCATTATATGACGGCATCAGATAAAATAAATTTTATAAAAGATTGAGAGCTATTAGTAATGATTACTTTTCCATCATTAAATGAGCAAATGGATATTATCAAACGAGGTTCTGTTGAGATAATTCCGGAAGATGAACTTGTCAAAAAGCTTGAAAAATCATTAAAGACAAATAAGCCTTTAAATGTCAAACTGGGTTGTGATCCGAGCAGACCTGATCTTCATATCGGTCATTCAGTAGTAATCAGAAAGCTTGCTCAATTTCAGTCGCTTGGTCATCAGGCAATTTTAATTGTTGGTGATTTTACAGGTATGATAGGCGATCCGTCAGGCAGAAATACAACCCGCCCTGCTCTTACTCTTGAACAGACCAGAATAAATGGTGAAAGCTATTTTGAACAGGCTTCAAAAATCCTGAATAAAGAGAAAACTAAAATTGTTTATAACTCTGATTGGCTTAGTAAAATGTCTTTTGAAGATGTAATTAAATTATCTTCAAAATATACTGTTGCAAGAATGATCGAACGGGATGATTTTACAAAAAGATTTAAATCCGGTGAGCCAATCAGTATTCACGAATTTTTATATCCGCTTGCACAGGCAATGGATTCCGTAGCAATTGAAAGTGATGTTGAACTTGGCGGAACAGATCAGAAATTCAACCTACTTGTTGGAAGGGATATTCAGAGAGAATTTGGATTGGAACCACAGGTTATTCTTACTATGCCTTTGCTCGTTGGAACAGATGGTGTGGAAAAGATGAGTAAATCTCTGGATAATTATATCGGAATTACAGATGAACCTTCACAAATATTCGGCAGGACTTTATCCATTCCTGATAATCTAATTTATACTTATTTTGAATTAGCAACAGATGTATCAAATAATAAACTTGCAGAAATAAAATCACAGCTTGAAAGCGGAAATGTAAATCCACGTGATATAAAACGTGAACTTGCAAGAACATTGGTTACAATGTATCATAATCAGGAGGCTGCTGAAACTGCTCAAGCGGAATTTGATAATATTTTTATTAATAAAGGTTTACCGGATGAAATTGAAGAATTTAGTATTGGTAATAACCAAGAAATTAATATTTTAGATCTGATCGTTTTGGTAAATTTTGCACCTTCAAAAGCTGAAGCACGAAGATTAGTTCAGCAAGGCGGTGTTTCGATAGATGGTGAGAAAATCAGCGATTTTAAACAAATTATTTTTTTAAAATCCGGAATGATTTTAAAAGTCGGAAAACGAAAATTCATTAAATTCAATTAACTTAGTATAGAAAGGGACGAAAATTGTATCTACCAACAAAAGTTTTTTTTACCAAAGGTGTTGGAAGACACAAAGAGTATTTAAGCTCTTTTGAACTTGCATTAAGAAATGCGAAAATTGAAATCTGTAATCTTGTTACTGTAAGCAGTATTTTTCCTATCGGATGCAAACGCATTTCTGTTGATGAAGGTGTAAAACTTATTACTCCCGGTCAAATAACTCATTGTGTTATGGCGAGAAATTCCACAAATGAACCAAACAGATTAATTGCAGCTTCATTGGGTGTAGCTATACCGGCAGATAACAATGCTTATGGATATCTATCTGAACATCATCCGTTCGGTCAAACTGAGAAAGTATGCGGAGAATATGCCGAGGACCTTGCTGCTACAATGCTTGCTACTACATTAGGTGTTGAATTTGATTCAGAAAAAGATTGGAGTGAAAGAGAAAACATTTATAAAATGTCCGGTAAAATTGTCAGATCATTTAATGTTACACAATCTGCCGAAGGTGATAAAAACGGTTTGTGGACAACAGTACTCGCTGTTGCAGTATTTCTTCCTTAGAATGACAATTTTATCTTGATTGCTGAATCTTCCTATTGGTATTTTTTTTCTGCAATTGTTGCATTGCTTTTGTTTATTGATTTGTATGTAACGGATCATAGGCGCGGAAAAATAACTTTAAAAGCTAGTCTTATCTGGAGCGGTGTTTGGGTTATCACCGCTCTTCTTTTCAATCTGTTCATCTATATCTATATGGAAGACGGTCATCAAAAAGCAATTGAGTTTTTGACCGGATACATTATTGAAAAATCTCTTTCAGTCGATAATCTTTTCGTCTTCCTTATGATTTTCAGTATAATGGATATAAAACCGGAAAATCAGCCACACGTATTAAAATGGGGCATTATAAGTGCAGTTGTATTCCGTGTTATTTTTATTCTCGCCGGTGTAACTTTAATAAATTTATTTGAGCCGGTTATTTATGTTTTTGCAATAATTTTATTAGTAGCTGCTTATAAAATGGCTTTTGGCGGGGAACAAAAAATTGATGTAAATAATAATTGGTTATTAAAGATAGCACGAAAATACTTTAAGCTTAATACATCTTATGTTGGAAAAAAGTTTTTCATAAAAGAAAACCACAAGTTTTATATTACAACAACTTTTCTAACCTTGCTTTTAATTGAATCATCAGATATAGTATTTGCAGTTGATTCAATTCCTGCAATCATTGCAATAACCAAAGATACTTTTATAATTATCTCATCCAATATTTTTGCAATTCTGGGTTTGAGAGCTTTGTATTTTGCTTTGGCTGGTCTTATTGATCTCTTCGTTTATCTAAAGTACGGAGTTTCTGTTGTGTTATTTTATGTTGGTATTAAAATGTTGGTTTCTGATTTTTATAAAATCCCAACTGAGGTTTCTCTTTTTATAATCGTATTTGTTCTCGGCAGTTCAATTTTGCTCTCTCTTATCAAGCGAAAAAAATTTACTAATTAAACCAATTGTATGTATCAGTAAAGCAACCGAAATTCCTATCAGCATCGGTTCAATTTCATATACAAATCCCTGAAAATTATTTCGTATTAATAACCAGATTGTTCCCGATAAAATTGCAAGAATTATTTCAATCAGAATAATTTTATTTGATACAGAAATTTTTGGATAATAAGAACTTATTACAGGCAAGATGATTCCGGGAATAAACAGAGAGCCGATGGTGTACCAGATTTGCACAACTGAAGGAATAGTATATGCAATAACCACTGATAATATCGAAGTAATTATTATTCCAATTACAGTATAGAGTTTTATCTTATCTTCACGTTTTTCTTTACTTATCCGGTAAATAAAATCTTTACCAATAGTTGTTGCACTTAAAAACATAAAGCTGTTAAGAGTAGAAATTATAGTTGCAAACATCGCCGCATAAAAAATTCCTTTTAATCCGGGAGCAAGAATTTTTTCTGCTAATAACGGATACGCCATAATCGGATTGTCCAGATCAGGCAATATAGCTTTTGCATACAAACCGGTGGATGTAGTAAGGAAATCAAACAAAGCCCAGAAAATAATAGATATTAATATTCCATACTTTGCTACATTACCTGTTTTAGCTGAATAAGAGCGTTGATGAAAACCCGGATCTGCAAAAGTCCATAAAGCAATCAGAAACCAGACAATTAAAAAAGTAATCGAAGCATCACCTGTAAAAGAAAGATGCGAATGCGGTAAATTTGTTTCGAGAAAATTAATACCGCCGTAATTTAACACTGCCACTGAAAGAAATATTATAAATCCGGCAAACATTATAAAAAACTGAAATGCATCTGTAAAAATATTTGATCTGAATCCGCCTTTAATCAGATACGAAGCCGATAGAATTACTCCAATGATAAGTGAAAACAGATCGCCAGTATCAAATACAAGCGCTATTAAGTTAGCACTCATAAGCAGATAAGGCGCCGGTGAAACAAGTATAAAAACAACCACTGCTGAAAGAAGTGCAGTATTCCTGCCATAGATCTGTTCAAGTTTTTCGGGAATGGTAAATAATGATGCTTCGCGTATTTTCTTTGCAAAAAACATCGCAAACAAAAATGCGAAAAAATAATACGGTAAACCTTGTGTAAACCAGCTTACTAAACCATAGCGATACGTAAACTCACCAATCCCGATTATTCCACCATACCAGGTTGATACATTAACAAGGACAAATAAAAACAATCCCATATTTCTGCCTGAAAGAAGATAATCTTCTGCATTGGATTTAACTTTTTTTGAAGATATAAATCCAATTGATAATAACAGAGAGAAAAAAAGGATTATAATTATTATATCAGATGGACTGAAAGAGATCATATTTAATTATACTTTGTAATTCTCTAATAACAAAAGCAACACCATTTTTCACTTTGATTGTTACATTTTCGCTTACGCTAACATTTGAAGTGCTTTCCCTCAGTCCAAATGGCAGTGTTGTATTATTCAGTTTATATTTTAATCCGGTTGAAGATATCTTAGTTTTATTATCAAATGCATAAATAGAAAATATTTCATCGGGTTTTGAAATAAAACTTATCTGATCTTTGACAGGAATAAGAAATGATTTTTCGGCAGCAATAAATATTTTTATTTTATTTAGATATTTAATAACCATTCCCAGATTGCAAATCGTGTGATCCAGCCTATCACCTGTAACTCCCAATAAAACAATCTGAGTAAATTTATTTTTTATAGCAAACTTAATACTCTTATCTACATCAGTATCGTTTTGCCTTTTATATTTTATTATTGATACTTTCTTAGAATAGTATTTTAAATTATCATTTGTTATTGAATCCAAATCGCCAATTATAAAATCAGGTAATAGATTTAATTTCCTTGCTGAGTTTGCTCCTCCATCAGCACAAATAAGTGATGTAAATCCCTTTTTAATAAAATATTCTATTATTTTTTTTGTTGGAGATTTACCATTAGCGATTATCAAACACTTTTTCATTACTATAAACCTATTTGTATTCCTGTTATAAAATTCCTGTCCGCAGCAGGAAAAAACTCCTTACCGATTGCATAAGCAGAATATAAATTGTTAAAAATATTATTTACCTGTAAAAATATTTTTGAACTGCTGATGCTATTAAAGAAATTAAAATCATAACTGCAATAAATATCTGCCACAAAATATGAATCATTTACATTATCTGTATAATCAACAAAGCCCGGAAATTTTATTAAATAATTTTTTAAATGAGAATCAAAATTATCTGAATAGAAGCTGCTTACATATTTTGCATTTAGTTTAACAAATAATTTATTTAATTGAAGCTGCATTCCGGCATTTGCCAGCAATCCGGGAAAACCACCAATTTTATTATCATTAAGATCAATCCAATCGGACTCATTAATAAAATATTTTCCGGTATTAATTTTATTTGAACTTAAAGTGGTGTTACCAAAAATTTCCAGAAAACCAGTGGGTTTATAAATTAAACTGAATTCAGCACCTGCGTGTGTTGTTTGGTCAACATTGCCTGTTACCGGCTGCCCGAATCTATCCAGCTTTCCGCTTTTCACAATTTCATTTTCAAAAAGCATATAATAAAAATTAAGATTAAGTGATAAATTTTCTAAGTGATATGAAAATCCAATTTCCAAATCATTCATTGTTTCAGGTTGAACATTTGGTGAATTAAAATTATAAGTTCCATCAGCATTAAGAGAAAACTGCGGCTGTTTACCTCCGCTTGATTCGGCTGCATCATAGTAATTTTTTAATCTTGGTTCCCGCGTAACTCTTGCAAATGATACAAATGAACTGATTGTTTTTGAAAATTTATAATTCAAACCAACTCTTGGATTTACAAATAAGTTATCAATCGAAAAATCATTTCCAAGATATTTTTCGTTATAAAATTTGTATTTATGATATGATAGCTGCAGTTCACCAAGTAAATTTATTTTTTCATTCAGGTTATATATTTCATGAACAAAACCTGAAAAGATATTCTTGGCACCATTATAAAAATAATACTTATAGTTTTTATCAACTCCTGAAGGAATATTTTCCGCATAAATTATACTTCCCCAATGATCGGATTTATGAATCCTAAATTCTCCGCCAATAATCAATTGCCCATCCTTATGGTTAAAACTTAGTTTTGGTATCCAACCGAATTGTCTGTTTTCAACCTGAGCGCGAATTAAAGCATTTACCGGCACCTGAGTTGAATCAAAGCCATTAAATTTCAATCGAAAATAATCATCATAATAAACCGACCACGAGCCATCATAATCAAAAAAGCCTGAACCATAAACATAAAACAATGCTGAATTAAACTTCAGATTTTCATCTAGATAAAATTCATTCAGTAATTCAAAATGAGGCTGTGAAAAGTTTTCAATCTCTTCAGGTCTTCTGTTCAGAACATAACTATAGCTGTTTTCATCTGCTTCCCAATACGAATAATTGGCTTTTCTTTCTATCGGATCCTTAACTGCAAACTTTGCAACTCCGGTATATGCTAATCCATCAGAAATCGGACCCCCATAAAAATTTAATTGAGTTGTTAAGTAATCATCATATCTTACAAATGACAAATGATATGAATTAAGTTTTGTCCAAGAAAGATTTCTGTATCCTGAACTTAAGATCTGAGATAATTTTGCATAAACCGAATAACGATTATCAATTAATCCGCTTGCAAACGAAGCACTGTATTTTCTTGTATTAAATGAACCGGCGGACATAAGTAAATCAAACTTTGATTTATCTGAAAACGGTGAAGTAATTATATTTATTGAACCTCCAACTGACGGAAATCCGATTACTCCCGAACCAGAACCCCTTTGAACCTGAAGCAATTCTGTGCTTGCCAGTAAATCAGGAAAATCCAGCCAATAAACATTGTGATCTTCAGGATCATTCTGTGGAATACCATTGATTGAAACAGAAATTCTTCTCTGATCAAATCCACGGATACTTAAATAATTATAACCAATTCCGTTTCCGTTTTCAGAATAAAATGTTGTTGAAGGCAGTTGCGATAGATAATCGGGAACATCCTGAACAACATAATCTTTACTGATTTTTTCTTTTGAGATTTTATCAAATGATATTGGAGTAATGCCTTTTTTACCAACACTTGCTTCAATAAGAATGGTTTGTGAGGGTAATATTTTACTTTCAAGAGGAATTTGAATCTCTTCTGAAACTGTATTTGCAATTAAAATTTCAACAGTTTTATAACCAATGAAACTTACTGTAATAATACTTGAATCAGAAAAATTGTAGTTAAGTGAAAATACTCCGTTTTCATCTGTGGTGGTTCCGATATTTGTTCCCTTAACCAAAATATTCGCAGACTGCAGAGGCAATTTGGAATCCGAATCAAACACAATTCCTTTAACAGATTTTAACTGCGGAAAAATCTGAAAACACAAAAACAAAAAAAGAATGATTATTTTTTTCATAATTACTCCTAAAAAAATAGCCGTTTTGGAAAAACGGCTACTTAAAAAATCATTCTTTCACCCGTTTTCCTACGCTGGCATTATCCAGATCAGGTTTTAGGGTATTATCTCAGATATCCCACGGGTAGCGGGATAACACCCCTAACGGCTCAGTCAATAAATAATATTATTTAATTTATAAAAAGTTTTTGTCCCGCCTGAATATTATTGGATTTTAAATTGTTAAGTGATTTTATTTTTGCAACAGTTGTATTGTATCGTTGGGCAACGGAAAATAATGAATCACCTTTTTTTACAACATAAACCAGATCATTGGTTTTATTATTCTTTACAGTTGTTTTAGTATAAGTTGGAATATCATTAATGTTAGCATCGGAATAAATCTTTAAAGTGCTGCCGGCTAAAATTTTATTATCTGATAAATTATTCCACTTTTGAATATCTGAAATTTTAACACCATATTTATCAGCAATCATTCCAATTGAATCACCAGTTTTGACTTTATAATAATTTACGTTTGATGTATTCTTTGTGGTGTTATCACCATAAGTTGAACTTGAAGTGCCACCGTAAATTTTAAGAGTACTTCCGGCAAGTAATCTATTATCAGTAAGATTATTCCATTTTTTAATCTGGCTGATTGAAACACCAAATGTTTCTGCTATCTCTCCAAGACTATCGCCCTTCTTAACTTTGTATTTGTAAAGATTATTTTTAGTAATAGTTTTTGTATTTTCATTATTGGATGAATAATTAGCTGAGCCTTCAGAATAAATTTTTAAATTCTTTCCTGATACTATCTTGTTGCCTGAAATATTATTCCAATCTCTTAATTGATTTACACTTACACCATATTTAGCAGCGATTAAACCTAAAGTTTCACCTCTTCTAATTTTATGATAAAGAAGTCCGGCATTTTTACTTGATTTATTTGTAGTGTTAGAAACAATATTCTTATTTTTTTCTATTTCAGTGGATTTATCAATAGAAGCATAATAATCTTTCATCGATTCGGGAACGTAAATATTTAACGTCTGACCAATTTTAATTGTGGTTGTATAAGGAATATTATTCCAGTTTCTTATATCACTTACTCTTGAATTAAACAAATCAGCTATGCCCAATAAACTATCATCATTCTTTACTTTATATGTTACTGCAACAAAACCTTCGGGAATCATTGATGCTGTGGATTCCTCGATTAAAGTCTCAATATTATCAATATTTCCGTTTGATTCTGTAAGCTCATTCGTTACTACTTCGGTCTCTTCATAAATTTCCTGAGTTTCATTCAGGGCTAATGAATTATTGCCATTAAGATTTGCATAAGGAGAAACATAATTTTCATTTGAATTTTGTGAGTTTATATCCTGTGCAATTTGTGTATCTGTGTTATCGGAAAAATCATTTACATTAAGATTAGTTAGAACAGGAATTTTTAATTTAACTCCGGAATATAATTTGGATTTTACGGTAATATTGTTTGCATCAGCTAGATCTAATTTAGAGATACCATATCTATTGGCAATTTTTGTAACTGTTTCTCCTTTTTTAACAGTATGCACTAAATAAGTTCTTCGTGCCGATTCAGGAATATTTTTCATATTTGATGCAAATATACCTAACGTGCCTTTTGGTATTTTCAGCGGATATCCGCCCTGAAAATTAGATGGGGTTGAAAGCTGTGTTAATTCAGGATTCATTTCCTGCAGCAATTGTAATTCAGCATTAGCACAAGATGAAAGGAATTGCAAATCAATAGCGCCATCAACTGTATAAACATCATACTCATAAGGCTTTTGATAACTGATATCTGTAAAACCATATTTTTCCGGTTCCATTGCAATCATACTTACAGCAATATAAATTGGGACATAGTTTCTTGTTTCTTTTGGCAAATGAGGTCTGACTGACCAGAAAGAATTGTCTTTTGATTTTCTCAATGCACGGGTAACTCTTCCTTCACCGCAATTATAAGCAGCAAGTGCTAGATACCAATCGCCAAGATTTGTATAAAGATCTTTCAGATGTCTGGCAGCAGCATAAGTTGATTTTACGGGATCTCTTCTTTCATCATAATAAAAACTGGTTTCAAGTCCATAAAGTTTACCAGTGGATTTAATAAACTGCCATAAACCAACTGCACTTGCCCAGGATCTGGCTGTCGGATTTAATCCGCTTTCCATCATACTTAAATAAACTAATTGTTTCGGGGCACCGATTTCGTCAAAGACTTTGGTCATCATCGGGAAATATTTTCCTGAGCGCTCAAGCCATCTTCTCATAACTGCGTTACCTTTACCGGTAAAATAGTTCAGCCATTGCTCAACATAGGAATTTACTTCCAGCGGAATATCTGCAGGAATTATTGCCCGTTCTGTTCTTTCAAAGTCATTGTTAGAAAGTTCAAGTTCAGGTACACTGGCTTTCATCCATTCTTCATAAGCAGCGAATGAAATTGATTCAGGTAATTCACTTAATCCATCAATAAAGCTTTTATAATCATCGATAATAGAGTTTTCTAATTCAACATAAGCTGCGTTGTCATCAATGCCAGGATAATAGCTAAGATTATTAATAATCTTTAAAGCAGCTTCAAAATTTTCAACTGTTTCTTTAGTGCTGTTTAATTCCTGTTTTTTCAGAGCAAGAACATAATACTGCCTTGCTTCCTCAAGCATTTCGGAAACTATACCTACTCTTTTTGTATTTTCAATTGTATCTGATTGATGATGATTTGTAATTTCTGTTGAAGATGAACAGGACACATATAAAAGCCCTGTTAACATCGCGATTGGGATAAGTAAATATTTATTCATCAGCTTTCCGAAATAAAATTATGGTTGTTAATATAAGTTTTCAAAAAATTTAATACAAGTAACAATTTAACTAAAATTATCTAACATCAAATTTAACAATGACTTACAAAACTAAAGTGGAATATTATTATGTTTTTTACTGGGATTTGAATCCACTTTATTTTTTAATAATTCAAATGCATTAATCAATATCTTTTTAGTATCCATTGGATCAATAATATCATCCAGAAATCCTCTTTCAGCAGCAATATATGGATTAGCAAATTTTTCAATGTATTCATTCAATTTAAGTTCAAGTTCCTGTTCAGGATTTTCTGATGATTCAATCTCTTTCTTAAAAATTATCTCAACTGCACCTTTAGGACCCATAACAGCAATTTCTGCAGTTGGCCAGGCAAAGTTATAATCACCTCTTATGTGTTTTGAATTCATAACATCATAAGCGCCGCCATAAGCTTTGCGCGTAATTAAAGTAACTTTAGGAACTGTTGCTTCACTAAAAGCAAATAACAATTTAGCTCCGTGTCTTATGATGCCATTCCATTCCTGTTCTGTGCCAGGCAAAAAACCAGGAACATCCACTAAAACAAGCAAAGGAATGTTAAATGCATCACAAAATCGGACAAACCTTGCACTTTTTACCGATGCATTAATATCCAAAACTCCCGCCAAAACTTGCGGCTGATTAGCGACAATCCCGACACTCATTCCAGCTAATCTTGCAAATCCACAGATTATGTTTTCTGCATAATCTTTATGAACTTCAAAAAAACTTTCCTCATCAACCAGATTTAATATTACTTCTTTCATATCATAAGGTTTGTTGGGATTATCCGGTAATATTTCTCTTAGTTTACTGTTTTCTAAAGAAAATCTCGAATCAACTTCAATTTGTGTTGGTCTCTCTTTATAGTTTGAAGGAATATAGCTTAGGAGTTTTCTAACATTTAATAAAGTCTCTATTTCATTATTGTAAACAAAATGTGCAACACCGCTTTTTTGCCCGTGAGTATCAGCTCCTCCAAGTTCTTCAAAAGTAACATCTTCGTGAGTAACAGTTTTTACTACATTGGGTCCAGTTACGAACATGTGGCTTGTTTTTCTGGTCATAAAAATAAAATCAGTAATTGCCGGAGAGTAAACTGCTCCGCCAGCACAAGGTCCAAGAATAACAGAAATTTGCGGAACTACTCCCGAAGCTAATGTATTAAGCAGGAAAATATCAGCATATCCTCCTAAACTACTAACACCTTCTTGTATTCGTGCACCACCTGAATCATTTAATCCAATAATCGGAATACCTGCTTTCATAGCAAGCTTCATAATCTTTACAATTTTTTCAGAATGTGTTTCGGATAATGAACCGCCAAATACTGTAAAGTCCTGAGAAAAAAGTGCAACCGGTCGTCCATCAATTTTTGCAAATCCGGTAACAACACCATCGCCCGGATAATTTTGTTTATCCAGACCAAAATCTTTTGCTCTGTGTTTTACAAACATCCCGATTTCCTCAAAACTGCCTTCATCAACTAATAATTCTATTCTTTCACGGGCAGTTAATTTTCCTTTATCATGCTGACTTTTGATTTTTTGTTCACCACCGCCAAGTTTAGCTTCTTCTTTTTTTTGAAATAACTCGTCAAGTTTATCTTTCATAAATATCTCACAGATATAATTAAACAGTGTGATTTAGAAATGGATTATATATTTTTTCTTTTCCGATTGTACTGGATTGACCATGACCCGGAAAAATAATTGTTTCGTCCGGAAGTGTAAGAAGTTTTTCCTGAATACTTTGGATTAAGGTATCATAATCTCCTCCCCAAAGATCCGTTCTGCCAATGCTCTCGTTAAAAAGAACATCACCGGTTATACAAGATTTAATGCTCGGAATATAAATGCAAAACTCACCAGAAGTATGACCGGGAGTAAATAAAAACTCAAGTTCAAATTTTCCTAAGCGAAGTTTTTTATCTTCTGATAAAAATCCGTCAGGTCTGATACTAATGGAGAAATCTATTCCTAGCATACCAGCCTGCATAGATGCATTTTCAATTAATGGTAAATCTAATTCAGGAGCTAAATATTCAGGATTATATTTTTCCTTTACAAATTCACATCCAAAGATATGATCGATATGGCAATGAGTATTTATCAGATATTTTACTTTAAGATTTTTACTTTTAATAAAATCAGCTAATATTTTTTCTTCATCTGCATTACTACAACCCGGATCTATAACAGCACTTTCTAATGATTCATCATCCCAAAGGATAATTGTATTTTCAGAAAATAAATTAAATGTGAATATCTTTATTTGAATCATATTTATCACTTAAAATTATTTTTTATTCTTGGAAATAATTTCTTTTTATACGAATTGTAATTATCCTTCATTTCTTCCAGAGAATCTCCGCCAAACTTTTGAACAAAATATTTAGCTAAAGACCAGGCAAGCATAGATTCAGCAATAACAGCGCAAGCAGGTACTGCCACAAAATCGCTCCGTTCTCTTCTGGCATCAACTTTTTTCATATTGGATAAATCTACACTTTCAATCGGAGACATTAAAGTTGAAATAGGTTTCATTGCTGCGCGGACAATTATCGGAAGACCATTAGAAATCCCGCCTTCAATTCCACCAGCACGATTTGTTTTTCTTGAAAATAATTCTTTTTCCAGAATAATCTCATCGTGTGATTGTGAGCCATATTTATCAGCTAATAAAAAGCCCTCACCTATTTCAACTGCCTTAACAGCATTAATTGACATTATTGAATGAGCAATTTCAGCATCTAGCTTTGTATCATAATTCATAAAGCTTCCAAGTCCAACCGGAACGCCGGTAGCAACAGTAATAAAAGTACCTCCTAAAGTATCGCCTTTTTTCTTAGCTGTTTTTATTCTTTTTATAATTTTCTCTTCCTGAGTTTTATCTAGGACCCTGACAGTACTTTTATCAGCTTTATCTGATAGGGATTTTGCAGAAAAGTTTTTTTGCAACGAATTTTTAAATAATTTTTCAGTAAACGGCTTTTCAGAATAAACTCCGCCTATACTTTCAACATAACTTCCTATCGAGATTCCAAATTCTTCAAGTAATTTTCTTGCAATACTTGCCGCCGCAACCCGTGCTGCAGTTTCTCTTGCTGAAGATCTTTCAATCGAGCTTCGTATATCATTAAAATTATATTTTGAGACGCCTACTAAATCGGCGTGACCTGGACGTGGAATAGATATTTTTTGAGTTTCATTAGTAACCGGATCAACTGACATAACAGTTTGCCAATTTTCCCAATCTTTATTTTGGATTAACATTGAAATCGGTGAGCCAAGAGTTTTCCCAAATCTGATTCCGGAAATAATTTGCACACTATCAGATTCAATTTTCATTCTTAATCCGCGACCGTAACCTGATTGTCTTCGTTTAAGCTGTTGAGTGATATATTTTTCTGATATTTGTAGATTGGAAGGAAAGCCATCAACTATTATAGTTAAAGCTTTTCCGTGCGATTCTCCTGCTGTAAGAAATCTTATCATTAACTTTCCATTACTTTTAGCAAATATAAAAAAAACGTCCCGAATAATCGGGACGTTTATGGAAAATATTTAATAGTTTTTTAATCAGGAATTTCTAAACCAATGAACCTTGAATTACCATCTTTATCCTGCACTTTTAACAAAACCGCTTTTCCTTTTTTACTATTTACAATTTTTTCAAATGCAGAAACATCGTTAATCTTTTTCTTATCAGCTTCAACAATTACCAAACCGCTTCCAAGTCTTTGTTCTGCTGCCTTGCTGAAGTTTTCAACTTTAGTAATAATTATACCGGAATTAATATTAAAGTCTTCTTTTTCCTTATCACTTAGATTCTTTACTGTCATTCCTATACTTTCAAAACTGACTGTATTCGATTTAGTTTCACTTTTTGAATTATCTTCACTTTTCATCTTAACAGGCTGATTTTTAGTATCTTCGTCACGGGCTTTTAGCGTTACTTTTCTATCAAGTTCTTTTCCATCTCTGAAAATTTTAAGATTTACTGCAGTGCCCGCAGTTTTGGAAGCAATATAACCTTGTAATTCATTTGGTTTATATAACTCACGACCATCAACTGACAGAATTATATCCCCGGATTTAAGATCGGTTTCAGAAGCTGCACCACCTTCAACAATACCCTGAATAATTATTCCTTTCGGTTTATCAAGACCCATTGACTTTGCAAGAGCATCATTAACCTCTCCAATATTTATACCGATATAGCCGCGATTAACTTTTCCGTAAGCAATTATTTCTTTAGCAACTGTTTTTGCTAAGTTGATAGGAATTGCAAATCCATATCCGATATAAGTGCCGGTGCCACGAGTTGCAATTGCTGAGTTTATGCCAACAACCGCTCCTGATAGATCAACCAAAGCGCCGCCGCTATTGCCAGGATTTATCACCGCATCGGTTTGTATAAAATCTTCAACACCGTAGCTGTCGTTAATCAATCCTAATTGACCTCTTCCGATGGCACTTACAATACCGGCTGTTACAGTTGAAGAAAGTGAAAGAGGATTACCAATTGCCATTACCCATTGACCGACTTTCAGATTATCGGAATCTCCAAGATATGCTGATGTTAATTTTTCTGCATCAATTTTTACAACAGCTAAATCAGTTAATGGATCTGTTCCAACAACCTTAGCACTAAATGTTCTTTTATCAGCTAATCCAACACTTACCTTTGTCGCATTTTCAACCACATGATTATTTGTTAAGATATAACCATCATCAGAAATGATTATTCCGCTTCCTGATCCCTGCTGTTCTTTTGGTATTTGATTATCGAATGGGAAAAAGAAAAAATCTTTATGAGGATTTTCTCTTTCAGACACCACATTAATCTGAACAATTGCAGGTGTAACTTTTTCAGCAACTTCAATAAATGCTTTTGAAAAAGAGGTAGCATCTGCATCAAGATTAACTGGCGGTTGATTTGCTCCTAAATTTATATCTGCCCAACCTGGTCTTACCAATCCAAAACCTGAAACCAGTAAAGCTCCGAATAGAATCCCTACTACTACAAGGGCAACAGCACCTAATATGCCTTTAGTTTTCATTTTGTATTCTCCTATTGATTTTTTTTGTATTTATTAGATTCACAATTTATTCATTGGTATCGCAAATGCCGATAATTACCTCTGCTGCTATTTATAAATTCTTAAAGATTGTATCCCTTTGAAACCCGTAATATGAAACCTTAAATATTGTTCCATTAAAAAATTAAACTTATCCATCAATTCAACTTTAAATTTGTCTGCTAATCTATTGGTTTTTAGACATAAGATTAAATTAAAAAGTTCCGCAGATAATGCTTCTACCCCTGAATGTGATTCAAAACAATCAGAACACATTATCCCGTTGTTAAAATCAAAACCGAGAGTATCTTTTGCAATCAATTCTTTTCCGCAAACAAAACACTTATCAATTGATAACTCATATCCTAATTCCGATAGAAAGAAGAGTAAAAACCTTCCGAATAAAAAAGCCGGATTTTCTTTTCTATCATTAATCAGATTTAAGATTTTTATTAATCCTTTAAATAATTTTTGATTGTCCTCGTGTTCAGCAGTTAGATTTTTTACAAGTTCTACTATTGCAAAACCATATTTTAATGCATTAAGATCTTCTTTTAGATGTACGAAATGTGAAACCAGATTAGCATCTGAAAGTACTTGCACATCACGAGTATCTTTTTTGTAGATGATAATCTGAAGATGATTTATTGGGTCAATTATCTTCCCAATTTTTGATTTTGGACTTCTTCCACCTTTAACAATTACAGATATTTTTCCATCCGTTTGAGTATAAAGTGTAACAATGCTGCTTGTATCACCATAATTTAATTTGGAAAGAACAACCGCGTCTGTTTTAATTATCTCACTCATCGTATAAAATTATAAGGGAAAGAATATAAATCTTCTTCTGTAATAATACCTTTAATAAGATATGCGGGAGTTACATCAAATGCAGGAGAAAAGGTTGATATACCGGCATCAGCAATTTGTTCTTTATTTACAGTAAGTATCTCTGATCCATTTCTGTATTCAATTTCAATTTCATTCCCTGTAGCAATTTTCCGATCAATTGTAGTGGAAGGAGCAGCAATGTAAAACGGGATATTATGATAATTACAAAGAACTGCCAGATTATACGTACCAACTTTATTTGCACTATCACCATTAAGTGCAATTCTATCAGCACCTGTTATGACCAAATCAATCCTGCCCTGCTGCATTAAAACTGCAGCCATTGAATCGGTTTGAACTGTAAAAGGTATTCCATTCTTTTTTAGTTCATAAGTAGTTAAACGTAAGCCTTGTAATAATGGTCTTGTCTCATCAACATAAACGTGATTTACATATCCATCATAAAATGCTTTTTTAATCACAGCAAATGCCGTCCCGAATCCGGCAGTTGCAAGTGTACCAGTATTGCAATGGGTTAAAACATTTGATTTTTTAATAAAAATATTTGAGCCAATTTCAGCTATTCTGTTAGAGCAATGTTCTTCGAAATCATAAATAGCTTTTGCTTCATCTAGAAGTAATTGATACACTTCTGAATAATCAGGAATCTCTTCAAATCTTTTTTTCATTCTGTTTAATGCGTAAAACAGGTTAACCGCAGTTGGTCTTGTAGAAGCTAATCTATTATAAACTTTTTCAAAGTGATTTTTATGATCTGAAGAAATATTTTTAAATGAAAGTGCTAATGCAAATGCAGCAGAAATCCCGATTAAAGGTGCACCACGTAATTCTAACTTCTCAATTGCCACTGCAATTCTTTCATAATCGTCTGTTTCAACATAAACTTCTTTCAAAGGCAGTTTTGTCTGATCCAGAAATGAAAGGAGATCTTCTAATAATTTAACTGAGTAATAATTCTGCATAGCTATCTATTTTGAATTTCCGAACTTATATTAACTATCTATTAAAATCTTATCTGAAATTTGTTTTAATCACACTGTGCAAAGTAGAAGTGTGAATCTATATTAAATGTCAGTCTTCGGCTCTGGTCAGATTGACAATGTAAAAATTTTAAATTCACAAATAAAAAGGAAAGACAATTAATAAAGTTGAATACTATTATTCTTACTCGTCGAATCTGGAAAGAGTCATAAATTCTCTAAAGCGATCCTGTATTTGCAGGTTAGATAATTCCTCCAGACCTTTTGTACTGAATTTTTCAACGCAGAAAGAAGCCATTGTACTACCATAAATCACAGCACGTTTTAAACTATCAGGTGATAGATCCCGGGTTTTATAAAGATAACCAATAAATCCACCTGCAAACGAATCTCCTGCACCAGTAGGATCGAAAATGGTTTCCATTGGATAAGCTGGAGCAGAAAACACAATATCCTCAACAAATAAAAGAGCGCCGTGTTCACCTTTTTTAATAATTAAGATCTTCGGACCAAGTTCTCTGATCATTCTTGCAGCACGGATTAAATTTGGTTCGTGAGCAAGTAATCTGGCTTCACTGTCATTTATTATCAGAACATCAACTCTTTTTAAAAGTTTTAACAAATCATCTTTCTTTCCTTCAATCCAGAAATTCATAGTATCGCAAACAACAAATTGCGCATCCTCCATCTGATCCAGAACACGCGATTGCAATACAGGATCAATGTTGCCGAGACATATATATTTAGATTTTCTAAAATTTTCGGGAATAGCAGGATCAAATTTTTCAAATACATTTAACTCTGTTAAAAGAGTATCACGCATATTTAAATCATAATGATATTTTCCAGTCCACCTGAAAGTTTTACCACCTTCAATAATTTGCAATCCTTCAGTATCCACATTGTGATCTTCAATAATTTTTATATACTCTTTAGGAAAATCACTGCCAACAACACCAACAAACTCAATTGGCCCGCCAAAATAACTTGCAGCAAGCGAAATATATGAAGCTGATCCGCCTAAAGCTTCATCAATTTTATCGAAAGGTGTTATAACAGTATCTAATCCGAGTGAACCGACAACTAATAATCCCAAAATAATCTCCTGTTTAATTTTACTTTTTGTAATTCAGATATTTGTAGAAAATGATATTATTAAGTTTTAAATAAATGACATAAGCAAAATAGAAAAATACTTGATTATTGCACAATCTAAAGAGCAATCTCAATGAAGTTAAGGAAAGAATTCCTGTTTAGCAGATAATCAACAATTACATCAACCGATTTTCTTTGCCCTTCCCAGGCAAGCAATTTTTTAGCTTCTTCAGGACTAACCCATTTATATTCAGTATGTTCATTACTTATTTGAACGCGGCTTTCATAATTAACTTTTGCTGCAAAAACCGGGAGCAAACAAATATAATCGTTATCAGGCGAATAATAAGAATTAACAGTTGGAGCAACCCAAAATTTTTCAGGTGTTAATCCTGTTTCTTCTTTTATTTCCCTTATTGCAGATTGATAGGCAGTTTCGTTTTCTTTAATCTTACCTGAAACCATTTGCCATAGATTCGGATAATACTGCTCAGGTGATCTTTTAAGCGAAAGAAATTCAAGTTTGCCGTTTTTTTCTCTGAATATATGCGCTTCAATTAAGTTTGAGATTATATTCATTTTACAATCCTTTTGAAAGTATCCTTTAGATTAGAATTATTCTTCATTTATTATATAACTCTCCGTTTGATTCAAAAACAAATGCGGAATAAACTTAACAACAATTTTTTAAATATCTTAAATAGTAAATCATAACAAGAAATTAAAAATATGCTCTTGCTTCTGCACGAGCAGTATGAATAACCCTGCCGCCGCTGCCCTGAACTCTTCCATCATAACTGATTGTTGTTTGTAAAAAAGATGAAAGGCGATAATCGAAATTGAGTCTCCAGTAATAATTTTTCCCGATCTGATTTCCATTTGTCAGTTCATATGGAATAAAATTTTCTGTTGTATTTGATAAAAGTTCATTTCTTTCAATTTCAACTCTTAACCTGCCTGTACCAAGAAAAGAATAATTAAATCTTAACAGTTGTGAATTTAAATCAATTACTGTTGGCTTTAGCGGATGAGTATCTTCACTTCTGCCGGCTTTTATCCTAAAACCAACCTCAATATTTTTATCAGGGCGGTATGAAAATTCAGAAATTATATTATTGCTGTTAATCTCTCTTATTCTGTTTGAATTAATTGGCGCACTGACATTATCTATCTGATTGACAATATCGGTTTGATTTGAAATTTCTTTAACCATTCTGAATTTTATTCTTAAGCTTCGTTCACGATTATAATATCTTTCAAAACCAGAACTGAATTCATTTAATGCTTTCCTTTGTGTAAATCTTAATCTGAAAGATAATTCCTGATCATTTTCAAAAATAAAAATATCCTGCTGAACGAAATTTGATCCGCGAATAGTTGTGCTTTCATTCTGGAATGTTGATAATTTTAATAAGTAAATATTAGCATAATTTACATCACGACTGTTCTCCTCTATTTTCCAGAAAGTTTCTGAAGATAAAGGACTTATCACAGTTCCAATAAAAGTTTTTTTATCAACCAGTTCCGAAAAATTAATTTTCCATCTTGTGCTTGTTTTCAGATCAATAACAGGAAACAATTCATCTGTAGGTAAAGTTACCTGTACATAATCACCATCAAATAAAGTTGGTTCAAATTCATTTTCATCAGCAATTCCGTTATTGTTAAGATCTCCGAGATAGATAAAGTTACCTGTTCCTTGTTCTACTCTTACAAATACTTTTTGTAAGCGTGCAGATTTTTGTGTAGATACTTCATAATACAAATCACCATTAAGAAGTCTTTGCCAAAAATTAAATTTTGTTCTTGATCTGATTAGTATTGTTTCATTATCCAGAAATCCTTTTTCCTTAAGTTGTTCCTGATATTTTTTATTTCTGAAAGTTAGAACAAAATTAGAATTGACTTCACGTATTCCGCTGTAATTTAACTCGAAAGAATAAGTTTTTGACCTGGACTCTTTTATCATTATTCCGTTAATTGGCAAATGATCATCACGAAGTGAAAACCTGGTTAAAGCTTTGAATCCTGATATTTCAACTAATTCGATATAAGGAGAATACTCAAAATATTTTAAGCTTCCGTTTAATAAAGAATCTTTTGTGGTTTGTTTATCCTGTTTATCTTCAGCCAGAAAATCAAATCCGGGTTTAAGAAGCCAGAAAGAATAATATGCATTTCCTTTATGCCTTAACCAGTCACTTTTCAGTATTGATGTTTTTGAATTAACAAGATCTAAATTGTACTCAACATTAAAGGATTTCATATCAGAAAATCTGATTGTATTATTAAAGCGATCAGAAGAAAAATTATCACCTTTTCTTAAAAATCCAGCAGATGAATTTAACGTAATTTCATTTAACGGTTGAAGCAGCAAACCTATTTCTCTTAAAGATTCATCTTGTGATTGTGTTTGCGATGATGTATTGTAATTTCTGTTAAACTCAACTTCATCAAATCTATCTAATGATGTAAACTTGCCCTGAATGAATCTATCTTTATAAGAAAATCCTGCTTTACCGAGATTTAATTCACCAATATTAATTTGTGAAGGAGCAATTTTTAATAAAATATTTCTTGCATAACCATAATTATCACCATCATCCAATGTAGATAATCTGTTTTTATCCCAAAGGCTTCCTGCATATTCCAGGCTTAATGTAATATTATCAAATGGACTAACATCAACTGCAATGTTACCAAGTTGTTTTAATTGCGGAAGCGGTAAAAAGATAATTGGTAAATAGCTCCCCCTACCAATTCCGACAAAATTATAATATCCCATACTTTGTCTTGAATAATCTCCGTTGCCATCACCAACAGAACTAAAGCTAACATTATATAGTGATAATGAATCACCCGGATTATAAACATAATATGAAAACTGATTACCATTAATCAGCGTATCAATCTTAGTATAAATTCCTTTTATTTGTCCAAGTGAATCCGGCTCTGCAAGCTTAACACCCGATTTAACTGCTTTATTTCTATCATCACCGGCAAGTGATATAATATTTTTATCATCATCACTTAATGATATATCAATCGGAGAATCCTGATCATCGCCCTCACGTAAATACTGAACTTTAAGATTTACTTTTTCCTGAAACAGCTTAACAGAAGTTCCCGCACCAAAAAAGCTTCTGGCAAATTGTCTATCAGTGTATTCAAAATCCACACTTATTCTGCTGGCTAATGTAATTAATTTATTTGGAGTAAAAGTAATTGTAGCATTTGAATATTCGATAGTATAATCATTATTTTCACCACGTTTCATTTCAACACCATCAAGAAAAACTTTTTCAGTCCCGGCAATAATTATTATATCTCTTTCATTATTTAGTCCGCTTAATCTATACGGTCCCTGCACTCCATCTGAACCATTAAAATTATTAGTATTAAATTTTCCCCTTGAGTTAGCAATTGAAACAAAACCGGAAACATCTCCATAATTAAAATCTCCCATTAATCCCTGAAGTTTTCTATCAATAACACCAAACTCACCGAATCTCTGACTGAGTTGGTAATCACCGAATGTTCCGGTAACATTTTTATGCCGCATCTGAATAAACACTTTATCAAGTTCTTCCAATCTTTCGGTGTTTCCTTCAGGCTGAATTGGTGTGTTTTCATCTGTAAGCGCAGCAACAATTTCAATTTCATCAGATATTTTTCCGGAAAGTTGTAAACGCAATCCGCTGGTTAGTGAAAAATCTTTGGTTGTACCAACTGTAAATCCTCTAACGATTGTTCCGCTTTTATGCATATCAGAACCAAATATTGCATCCGGTGAAAAACCACCGGAAACTGATGAAAGAACTTTAACAGTATCACCTGTTTTTTCATCATATTTAAAAACCAGACTCTTTTTAAAATACTCTTTTCTCAATGAAAGTTTAATGGATTTGTATTTTACTATCAAAGTATCAAAAATAGAATATGGCAACGAAGGTGAAAGCTGGAAATATCCTTGCGAGTAAAAAATCTGATAATCTTCTGCAGTTAATTGTTTCCCTTGCAGGTATATCTGTTCTGAGTTTGGAATTATATTAACCTGCGAAATCGGATAATAATTATTAAAATTTATTGTAATTGTATCAGAAACAATAATTGATGAATAATCAGTTTGTGCTTCAGAATAATCCAAAAACAAACTAATAAGCAATAGAATAAGATTTAAATATTTTACTGATTTCAAAAAGAAGTAGATTTTTTTTTGAAAGCTAATTTAAGCTATTGGTTAAATCAATGCTAAATAATTGGCTCATTTTGATTATTGTTATCCAAAAGAAATACTGCTTTTTATACAAACTCTAAAACACGTTTTCACTACCAAAAACAGTTGTCACAAATTATCAGTATCCAATAAAAATTTAAAACTAAAAGGACATTTTAATAGCTCAATACAAATAAATATCTGTTCACAAGAATTTTTTATCATTTCTTATTTGATTGCTTGTGTTATGACAACAATCAATTTGTTGTAATATATCGAAAACAAAAAAGAATTATTTAGAAAAAATGAAAGGTATTGTTTATTTTTGCAATAAGGTAAAATCTAATTAGTTTAGTATAATTTTTAAGACAGAATATTCATTAAATTAAAATTTTAATATGCAAAGTTCAAAAATTGATTTTTTCAGTAAGTATAATGAACTGATTCAGGCGGCTTTACGTTCTGCTGCTGATTTCCCAGGTAAGCTTTGTGATTTTTTAGTAAGAGAATTTGAAGTTGAAGCTGCAGCATTGTTCAAGGTTAAAAGTAACAACAGCTTAGAATTGATCGGTAAATCTCTCACCTCAAAAAAAACATTAACTAATGAAGTTCAGATCAATTGTCCTAATTGCGCTAATCTGACAGCAAAACAACAGTTCCAGAATTTTACAATTCAATCAAATTGCTCCTTTAACATAACAGATCATTTAATGAACGAAGGCTGTTTACTTTTCAATCTCGGTGACGGTCAAAATGCGTTATTAAAAATTGCAAAGAAATCTTCTTTTACACAAAGTGATTCTGATAATATTGAATTAATAAGTGAAGGATTAAAAAACCTAATTAAACTCTGGATCGGCAGTAAAGGTAATTTTAATAATTGTTTAAGCTCAATTATAGCAGGTATAGCACAGGAATTAAGAACTCCAACTAACAGTATAATGGGTTTTGCATCTTTACTTAATGAAGAAAATCTTTCTCCATCCCAGACAGAATATGTTGGAACATTAAAAGATAATGCTTTTGAACTTCTTTCTGTAATTAACGATTTAATTGATCTGAGCAAGCTTGAAAGCGGAATAACTAAAATAAATTTTGCTAATACAAACTTAAAAGATTATTTAACTGAAATTATATCACTGTTTAGTTCCAAAATTGATAAATCCAGACTTGAATTTTTATTTGAGATAGATAAAAATATTCCGAAAAGCATAAAAATTGATACTCAAAAACTCAGATATATTCTTTTAAATATTTTAACTAACTCCGTAAGATTAACAGAACACGGAAAAATTTCAATTGTTGTATCAGCACCAACGAATAAAAGACTGGTTTTCAGGATAACAGATACAAGCCAGGGATTAAATGCTAAAAAAACAAGTGAATTCTTTCAGCCTTTTGCGCTCAATGAATTGCATACATCAAAGTTTGGTAATTTAACCGGACTTGGGCTGACACTTACAAAAAAATATATAGAATTTTTAAATGGTGATATCAGTATTTCTACGGGCATTGGTAAAGGAATAATTTATACTTTCTCTGTTAGCGCAGAAATCAGCAGCACAATTGAAAGTCAGCTTTCTACTTTACCAAAACCTATCGGAACGAAAAACAAAGTTCTTGTTGTTGAAGATGATTATGCAACATCAAAACTGCTAAGTAATTATCTTACAAAATGGGGTTACGAACCTACAATCGTAAACTCTGCACAGCAGGCAATGAAGATTGTCGAAACTCAGCAGTTTTTAGCTGTAATTATGGATATAATTCTTCCCGATGCAAATGGATTCGAGCTTTTAAAACAATTCAGAGAAAACCCAATTACCAAACATATGCCAATAATTGTTTGTTCGGTGGAAGCTGAACAGCAAAAAGCATTTATGATGGGCGCTGTTGAATATTTTGTTAAACCAATAAATTATAAATATCTCGTTGAAGTTTTAACAAGCTATAGATTAAAGAAAGATTCAAATATTCTGGTTGTTGATGATGATATTCCAACATTAAACCTGATTAAAGAAGCTGTTGAACAAGCGGGATTTAATGCAATTGCTGAACATCAATCATCAAAAGTTATTGGAATGATTGAAAACTTAAGTCTTGATCTTGCAATTATTGATCTTGATATGCCTGTTGTTAATGGATTTGATCTTATAAAGATGATTAAGTCAAACAAAAATTTCTCTAAACTTCCAATTATTATTTATACCGGTAAAGAAACTTATCAGGATGATCTGAAAAAAATAGATGGATTGTTTACTGATCTTCTTCATAAGAGCAGCTCTAATATTGAGGATCTTGCAGAAACTGTTAATTCATTAATTAACAGATACGATGAGCCGGCAACTCCTGAAGAAGTTAAAAAAGTTAAAGATACTGTAAAGATTCTTTTAGTTGAAGATTACAAGCATTCACAAATTATCGTTACAAGATTGTTAAAGAAAAATAACTTTGATTCAATCGTTGTTGTTGAAAATGGATTGCAGGCTTTTGAGCAGGTTCAGGAACAAAAATATGATTTGATTCTGATGGATATGCAAATGCCTGTTATGAACGGTTTTGAAGCAACACAAAAAATCAGAGAGTTAGAGGATTACAAAGACACACCCATAATTGCATTAACTGCATTTGCAATGAAAGGTGATCGTGAAAAATGCCTTGAAGCCGGTGCTACTGATTACATTCCAAAACCAATTGACAGTCAGGAATTTATTGAAAAGGTTAAATATTATACTGAGAATAAAATTCCTAAAAGTTAAGATTTAATCAATAGTATAATTGTAATGTATCAGTTTTTTTCTCTTCTAATATTTTTAAATAGGAATATTTAAATGATCAACGAAACTCCGCGTGTTCGATTTGCACCAAGTCCAACAGGGTATTTACATGTTGGTGGATTAAGAACTGCTTTATATAATTTTCTGTTTGCAAAAAAAAATAACGGAACATTTGTTTTAAGAATAGAAGATACTGATAGAAACCGTTATGTTGAAGGAGCCGTAGAAAATCTAATTAAAGCTCTTAACTGGGCTGAATTAAACTATGATGAAGGACCTGATGTTGGAGGAAATTATGGACCTTATCAGCAATCAGAAAGATTGGATATTTATAAAAAATATTCCGAAGAACTGATTGCAAATGGGAAAGCTTATTATTGTTTTTGCACTCCGGAAAGATTGCAGGCACTAAGAGAAGAACAGGAAAAACAAAAACTCCCGCAAGCTAAATACGATAAACATTGCTTACATCTTACTAAAGAAGAGATTGAAAAAAATCTATCCTCTGGAGTCCCGAAAGTTGTAAGACTAAATGTTCAGCCAAATCAAACAATTGAATTTGATGATGTAATCCGTGAACATGTTGAGTTTGAAAGTAATAATGTTGATGATCAGGTATTAATAAAAAGTGATGGCTATCCGACTTATCATCTTGCAAATGTAGTGGATGATCATTTAATGAAAATTACTCATGTAATTCGCGGCGAAGAATGGTTATCTTCTACTCCAAAACACGTATTGCTTTATGATGCGTTCAACTGGGAAAGGCCAATTTTTGCTCATCTGCCATTATTATTAAATCCGGATCGCTCAAAACTTTCCAAAAGACAAGGAGATGTTGCAGTTGAAGATTATCGTGATAAAGGATTTTTGAAAGAAGCACTTATCAACTTTGTAGCTTTACTTGGCTGGAATGCCGGCGATGATAAAGAGTTTTATTATTTAAATGAACTGATTGATAGTTTTTCACTGGAAAGAGTAAATAAAGCGGGAGCTGTTTTCGATCTTCAGAAATTAAATTGGTTAAATGCCGAACATCTGCGAAAAAAATCAAATAAAGATTTACTTGTAATGTTGAAAGATGAACTTCATAAATCCAGATATAAAGATCAAAGTTTTTCGGATGATTACTTGACTCTTATTATAGAAGCGATGAAAGAAAGAGTTTCATTCGTAAAAGAATTTATAGATAACTGCACTTACTTTTATGAAACTCCAACTGAGTATGAACAAAAATCAATTGATAAAAACTGGAAATCTGATACTCCTGAACATCTTAAAAAACTTGTGACTGAATTTTCCAGGCTAAGCAATCCAACAAAAGAGGATTTTGAACACGCACTGACAAAAGTTTCCGAAGAATTAAATATCGGGAAAGGAAAACTCATTCATCCATTGCGATTAGCAGTTTCAGGTCAAAGCACAGGACCAGGAATGTTCGATTTACTTTTTATACTTGGTAAAGATGAAGTGATTAAGAGAATTAATAAAGCAATTGAAAATATTGCTGTTAAATCTTAGGAAAGCAAACTTAAAGTTTCAACTGTCAGAAAAGCGATTGTAATTCCAATTGCAAAACTTAATAACGTTCCGATTAAAACATATTTGACAATCATTTTATCATCATTGTTCTTTATTTCACAATTCATTTGACTACATCTTACTGTTTCAGATTTAAGCTTTATTTTTTATTTAAGGTTTTTGCCCAGGTATCTTTTAATGTTACTGTTCTGTTGAAAACTAATTTTGCCTCTGTTGTATGCTTTGTATCAACACAAAAATAACCAAGTCTTTCAAATTGAAACTTATCACCCGGTTTAGAATTTTTAACAAATGGTTCAAGTTTAGCATTTGAGATTATCTTAAGTGAATCAGGATTAATCAGTTCTTTATAATCTTTTTCTTTTTCACCAGCAGGATCTTCTACCGTAAACAAACGATCATATAACCTGACTTCACAATCAACAGCATCTTTTATATTCACCCAGTGTATTGTGCCTTTAACTTTCTTAGTGCTTGTGCCAGTTCCGCTTCTGGTATCCGGATCATAACTACAATTAAGCTGAATAATTTCCCCTTTATCATCTTTTACAATTTCATCGCACTTAATAATATATGCATATCGCAACCTCACTTCTCCGCCCGGAATTAAACGATGAAATCCTTTTATCGGGTTTTCCATAAAATCAGTTTTCTCAATATAAATCTCTTTTGAAAATTTAATTTTTCGATGTCCCATAGATGCATCTTCAGGATTATTTACCGCTTCTAATTCTTCCTCACCGTTATAATTTGTAATTACAACTTTTAACGGATCAAATACTGCCATTATCCGCTGAGCTTTTTTGTTCAAATCTTCACGGATAGCAAATTCAAGCAATGCAACATCAGTCATAGCATCCCGTTTTGCAACTCCGATTATCTCAGCAAAGTTCTGAATTGCTTCCGGTGTGTAACCTCTTCTTCTGTAACCGGAAATAGTTGGCATTCTGGGATCATCCCATCCATCAACAAATTTCTGTTCAACAAGCTCAAGCAGTTTTCTCTTTCTCATAACTGTATAAGTCAGATTCAATCTTGCAAATTCAATTTGCTGTGGATGATAAATTTCAAGTTCTCTTAAAAACCAATCATACAACGGTCTGTGTACTTCAAACTCAAGTGTACAAATTGAGTGAGTTATTCCTTCGATTGAGTCTTCTAATCCATGTGCCCAATCATAAGTCGGATAAATACACCATTTGTTACCGGTTCTATGATGTTCGGAATGAATAATTCTATACATAACGGGATCGCGTAAAAGCATATTAGGCGATGACATATCAATCTTTGCACGAAGAACTTTTTCACCATTTTTGAATTCACCGTTTTTCATTCTTTCAAACAAATCAAGATTTTCTTCAACTGAACGATTGCGGTTCGGACTTTCTTTTCCGGCTTCTGTTATAGTTCCACGTAAACCACGCATAGTTTCAGAATCTGAATCATCAACGTAAGCTTTACCCTTTTTAATTAACTTAACTGCCCATTGATACATTTGTTCAAAATAATCTGAAGCATAAAGAATCCTGTCTTCAAAATTTCCGCCCAACCATTTTACATCTTCTACAATTGAATCAACATATTCCTGATCTTCTTTAGTCGGATTTGTGTCATCGAATCTTAAATTAAATTTACCTTTATAATCGCGTGCAATTCCATAATTCAGACAAATTGATTTTGCGTGACCGATATGCAGATAACCATTTGGTTCAGGAGGAAATCTTGTATGGACTCTTCCACCCCATTTATTTGTTTTTAAATCTTCATCTATTATCTCATAGATAAAATTTTTGGATTTTGATTTCAGTGAATCATTAGTATTTGATAAGTTGTTTTCCATATTTCAATATCGTTGTTTGATACAAAAATACAGAAAGATGAGTTAAAGAGTAATAGCTACCGGAAAGTAATTTGTGAAGAAAAGATCAAGGGACAAGTAAATAAATAAGCTTATACTCGTCCCGAAACCTTATAAATTTTGAGCATTTGAAGAAAGTATTCGATCTTATTTCGATCTATCAAGTTTGGAATCTTTTTTACGTTTGAATATACCTTTATAATTCCTGTTACTCTGCCGAACTCATTTACCATCTTTTGGATGATTCTGCCGTCATCTTCAATATCATAATGACCTTCTTCACCAATGTAAGTCTTACTCATATTGATTCCCTTTTTTTTAGTCAAAAATAATATTATCTGGTTTTTCTATTTCTTCTATGTATGAAATTTCGGGGATATTATTTTCTTCAAGAAGATCTTCAATTTCTTCTTCGGAATAATCTTCTACATTATCCCATTTACTAACAAGAATAATCACTTCATCTTTCTTGTTAAACTTTTTTGTTCTTTTGTTGTAATTTTTTTTCATGATAACTCCTATTATGTTTTAATTAACCTACTCAATCACTGTGCCACTTGCTGGCGTCAACTTATTATCGAAAGAAGTCTGAAAAAATTTATACCAATTAGAGAGAAATCTATTAATGAAGCACTATTTTGTTAGTTAGTTAAATGAAGTTTTTTTATCTTTTGCTCACAAATTTTGAAAATTTGTATCGAAACAAAACTTCAAAATGAATTGATTTAATGAATTTATAAAAGCCGAAGTGGCGGAATTGGTAGACGCGCTGGACTCAAAATCCAGTCTGGCTTACACCAGGTGCCGGTTCGAGTCCGGCCTTCGGTACAAAACCTCCTTTTAGGAGGCTTTTTATTGAATCCTGTACTTTTGACTAATATCCTGCTTTAAGTAAAATATATTTACATAGTGAATATTAATTTGATAAAAATTTCGTGGATCATTCTCGTTTCGATCCTCATTTCTTTAGTATATAATCATTTCAATCCAAAGGGACTTAATTTTATTCGTCAGGAAAGAGTATTAATCTGGGAAGATAGCTCTGATTCAGACAATTCTGATAATGAAATCTTATCTGAGGAAGATAATAATAATTCAGCTCAAACTGATGAATTAACTCAGAATGAAAAGAATGAGAATTTAGAACAGCCAAAGGCAATCAAGCTTGATTTTGCTTATAAATTATTTAATCAAAATGTTAAGTTTATTGATGCAAGACCAGTTGAAGAATTTGCTGAAGGACATATAAAGGGTGCTATAAATATTCCTTTCTATGGATCTGAAGAATATGAATCTGTTCTAAATAAAATTCCCAAAGATGAATATCTTGTCACTTATTGTGATGGTGATGATTGTGATTTAAGCATTTTGTTAGGTGATGAATTATTTGAAAAAGGTTACAAGAAAGTATATGTGTTTTATGGTGGATGGAATGATTGGGTGAAAAATAATTATCCTATTGAAAAATAATTTTATGAAGTTATTAAAGAATAAATATTTACTATTTCTGATAAGAATTATACTTGGATTTATTTTTATCTACGCTGGTATTGAAAAAATATCTGATCCAGAAGGTTTCGCTTTATCAATATCAAACTACAGATTATTACCAATTTGGACGGTAAATATTTTTGCAATTACACTTCCCTGGATTGAATTAATTGCAGGATTACTATTACTATTTGGTATTTTAGTTAAAGAAAACTCATCAATAATATTATTCTTCCTTTGTGTTTTTACGATAGCTGTAATTATAAGTTTATTCAGAGGATTAAATATTGAATGCGGCTGCTTCGGAAAAGGTAATCAAATCGGATTATTAAAGCTTACTGAAAATTTATTGATGATTATCGGTGCTGTAATATTAACATTTTTTGGATCGGATTATTTTAAGATAACTGGTAAGGATTAATTTTCTTTTCCTCTATTTTCCAAAACATTCATAGTATCTCTTAAAACTCCCAATGATCTTTGACTAAGTAAATCAATCTTAATCAAACCAAGATCCTCAATTGAATACATATCAGGCTGAGTTATTATTAATCCTAAACCTTTATTCTTTGCGTATTCAAGAGCGCAGTATTCTGTTATCTTACCAGGTGTTATAACCAAACCGCTTGGATGAATACTTAAGTGCCTCGGAAAATCTGCAAGTCTGGAAGCTAATCTCACTATTGATTTCCAGGGCTCTTTATCAAATCCGAGATGTTTTGATTCAGGAAATTTCTGAGAAACTTGATCGAGATTAACTGCGCTTGTCCAAGGAATCTTTTTGCTGTATCCGGATATTTCACGTTCAGATATTCCAAAAGCTTTTGCTGTTTCACGAAATGCTGATCTTGCTTTAAAAGTTACAATAGTAGATATCATTGCAACTCTTTCATAACCATATTTTTCAAATATATATATTATAATTTCATCGCGTTCTTTCCATGAAAAATCAAGATCAATATCCGGAGGATTGCTTCTCGCTTTGTTGAGAAATCTTTCAAAATATAAATTATACTTAACAGGATCGATTTGAGTAAAATCCAGACAATATGATACAATACTATTTGCAGCAGATCCTCTTCCGATTAACATCATTCCCCTTCTCTTCGCCTCTTTAACGACATCCCACACAATTAAAAAGTAATCAGAAAAATTCAGTTCTGAAATAACACTTAATTCGTATTCAAGCCTTTTGTATGCTACAGAATTTTCTAAACTGTATTTTTTCTTAAATCCTTCTAAAGCAATTTCTTTCAGCAGACCAACAGAATCAGTTTTAATATCATTTGTGTAAACAGGAAACTTATATTTACCGATATCTAAATCAACATTGCAGTCAGAAGCTATTTTATATGTGTTTTCAATTGCTTCAGGAATTTTTTGAAATATCTTTTCTATTTTCTTTTTGTCTTTGAAGTAAAATTCTTCATCAACTAAATCATCTTCTGAAATTGAATCCAGCGTTTTATTTTCTCTTATCGAAGAAACCAGTTTATGAATTTCAAAATCACCTTTATTTAAAAAGTAAACCGGATTTGAAGCTACTAAAGGAATTTTATTTTCAGAAGCAAATGTGAATAATGCTCTACTGTTTTTTTTACTTTTTTTAGTAACAATTATTTCAGCATAAATCTGATTTTTCTTATCAGAAATTTTAAGCAGTTCAATCGAAGGGGTTATTATTATTAAATTTTTCCAATGCTTTCTGATAATTGAACTAAGTTCAAAATCATCATTTAATTTTCTTTGAGTTATAATTTTACAAAGATCTGAATAGCCCTGATTATTCTTTGCAATTAATAAAATATACTGTTCATACTTTACCGGATCATCAATATAAGCGCCAAGCAATGGTTTTATTTTTTCTTCATTTGCTTTCTTTATAAACTGAATAAGTCCAGCCATTGAATTTGTATCTGTAACAGCAACAGCAGGAATGTTTTCAGCTTTACATCTTTCAATTAATTCATCTATTTTGACTGCACTTTGAAGTAATGAATGATTTGTATGAACGTGAACAGGTATCATTATAAAAGAATTATTTTTATACGAAATTAAGGAAAGAGTTTATTAGTGGAAAGTTAAGAAGAGATTATATCATTTCTAAAATGAAAAATCTGAATAATATTTTTCTAAATATTTTTTAACATTCAGAATTTCGGATTTACTTGTC
Organism: Bacteroidota bacterium; assembly: GCA_022708025.1. GTDB lineage: Bacteria > Bacteroidota > Ignavibacteria > Ignavibacteriales > Ignavibacteriaceae > IGN3. The sequence continues at coordinate 34,179 of JAKIZM010000025.1, forward strand.
AGATCTGGAACATGCTCTGATAACGGATAAATAAATACTGAGTTAGGAATTTTATTTGCTAATGTCTTAACCGCATCGGGAAGTTCTTTTTCATCTCTTTCAGGATTCGGTTTAAGTTTTTCAAGAATAGGAAAGATGAGATCGTAGTCTAAAGAAAAAATATTCATACTTACGCCAACATATCCATCCTGTTTAAAAACATTTTCGATAATCTCCGAAGATGGCTTTTCAATTATGTCCACTAAAAATCCATCTTTATTTTTTATTGTAATTGCAAATCTTTCAACTCTGGAATGTTCAAATTCGAGTGCTTCCCTATCGTAATCAATCATTGCTCCCGGATATTTAGAATTCAACATCAGCTTTAATGCTTTTTGAGAATAAAGATTATCACTGTTGCACACTGTAAAATTTTTTCCGCTCCAATTATTTTTAGATTTCAATCCCCACAACAATGCATCTGCAGTTCCAAATGGTTTATTTCTTCCTTCAGGAATTGGCTGAACTGCATACGAAATTTTTAATCCGTTAAAATCATTATCGAAATCTTTTGGTCCGTAATATTCTTTAATTGAATTATCGTTTTCACCGATAACAATAACTATATCGTAGTAACCGGATTCTCTTGCATTAAAAAGCAGATAATCCAAAAACGGTCTGTAATCTTTTCCGACACCGATCATAGATTTCGCTTTTTCATCTGCATCTTTAATTAATTTATTTTCAACATTTAATTCCTCAGTAGAAGGTTTTTTCATTCGTGAAGAAATGCCTCCGGCTAAAATTACCATTCTTCCATCGCTCATTTTGTAGACTCCATAAATTCCTGCCGTGAACCGGAATCCGGTAAAATTATAAATGCTTCTCCTCCGCTGTTTTCTATTGCTGTTTTTACTTTTTCAGGATCTTCAGGAGAATAAGCAAACATACAACCGCCGCCGCCCGAACCGTTAATCTTCGCACCATAAGCACCTGCATTAATTGCTGAATCAATCATTCTTTCGATCTTTGGAGTTGAAATTCCCAAAATATCTCTTAACACTATGTGATGTTCAGTTAACAATTGTCCAATCATTTTATGATCTGGATTTTTATTTGCTAATTCCTTTCTGGCAATTACAGTTAAATCTCTGTTCTTTATCGTTCCTTCAAGAATCTGATATTGCGGCTGACTCAAATGTTTTGAATACTGATTTAACTCTTCAACTTTAACACTTTGTAATGAAAAGTCAGGATCAATTCTTTTCAGAATTTTATCCACATCTAAAATCTGATTTTTAACATGACTTAAAATATATTTTGTGTCCTTTGGCTGATGCGAATTTCCTAAGACAAATGTTTTAAGTTCAGTATTTAATCTTGATACTTTTATTTCAGGGAAAAAATCAATCGCAATAATTCCGCCAATTGAAGTTGAATACTGATCCATCATTCCACCCGGTTCAGAAAACTCAAGAACTTCAGCTTCATAAGCTAAATAAGCGAGCTTTTCATCCGAAAGTATTTCAGATTGGTCGCTCACTCTGGTAAGAAAATTAATCCAGGTAACAATTAAAGCAGATGAGCTTGATGTTCCCGCGTTGATTGGAATTTTACCTTCAATAACACAATCAAATCCGTTCGAGAAAGTATATCCTTTTCTAAGTAATACTTTCAATGAGCTTTTCAAGTAATCTCTTTCTTTAGAGTAAACAATTGGTTTATCCAAAAAGAACGATTCCTTCTCAGAAACATCAGGAAGATTGATATTGACCTGCATATCGTTTCTGCGAGTTCCTTCAACAGTAATACGAAGTGAAATAGCACAGGCAACAATCGGTAAATGCAGATAATCCTGATGCTCGCCAAATAAACAAACTCTGCCCGGAGTTGATATTTTTAATTTATGTAATTTGTTATTCATCAATTTAAATTCTTAATTAGTATATGCTCTGAACAAACCGCCGATAAAATAAATCACCATACCGGTTACTGCTACAATTGAAGCAGCACTTGAACCGCTGCTGCCCATAAACACACCAACTAAAAATATTATCAAACCTGAAAAGAAAACTACAAGACTTAGTTTGCCATTAAATGTTTTCGGGAAAATGTTGTAAACATTATTGCTTGCAATCTCTTCATCACTGATAGTTCTTGCTCTCCAAATTGCATCAATCTTTTCATTTGAAACTTCTTTAGTAAGTAAACTGACAATTGGAGTAAAGATTAAGGTTGTTCCTGCAGTTATAAAAGTAGTCAGATTAAAATCCAGATCAAAAAAGAACTGGCCAATTATTCCTGAGATTGCTCCTAAAATATATCCTGTAACTGCACCCTGCCAGTTTACTCGTTTCCAAAGCAAACCATAAACAACAGCAATAACAAACAAAGGCATATCCATTATTGCAATTATTGTAAGATATGCATTAACAGCTCCGCCAAGAATCGGAACAAGATAGGCAAAGAGAATCATTCCAATACCTGTTATCAAAGTAATAATTCTTGCAATACGAAGAACATCTTTATCGGTTGCTTTTCTGTTAATAACATTTTCATAAACATCGCTTGCAAAGATTGTTGCCACTCCATTTAGATTTCCTGAAATGGTTGATAATTGTGATGATAACAACCCGACTACTACAAGTCCGAGAACAATATTAGGAATTAAATTTGCGATTAAGATAGGAACAGCAGAATCAGCATTTGCTAAATTCGGATAAAGAATTCTTGCAGCTAATCCCGGCAAATTCCAGAGCAGTGCAAAAGGTGTTGTAATAATTCCAGCTAATACCAATCCTTTCGCAACACTTCTTGTGCTTTCAGCACCAAAAGCCCTTTGTAACAATCCCTGATCAACACAAGCCCATTCAATTCCTAAAAGAAAAATCGCAATAACAAATCTCCAATTATATGTTCCGGTTTCTTTAACTAAAGTTAAAGCACCTTCTGGCAAGTTTGCTGAAAGTCCTGGGAACCATCCAACAGCGCTCATAGCTAAAGGTAATAACAATAAAGCTCCTGCAAGCATCAGCACAAATTGAATCACATCTGTAAACGCAACTGACCACATTCCTCCGAGTATTGTGTATATAACAACCACAACAGAAAAAATTAATACCCAGGCAGTAAACGAAGTTAATCCTGAAATTGTTTGTGCTGCAATCACTGCAGTATATAGAACTACACCGAGCCAGAAAGTCAGTCGCAATATCCAAATGAATGCAACAAAAGTTCTTACTCCTTTACTGTATCTTTTTTCAAGAAATTCCGGAATGGTTCTTATCCTCAATCTTCTGAAAATCGGAATGACAAATAATCCTGAGATAACCATCGCCATATTACCTGTCCAGGTTTGCCAGATAATCGGTATACCTTCTTTGTATGCAATACCAGCCTGTCCAACAAAGCTGTAAAGATTAACATTAGTTGCTGCAAGGACTGCAGCAAGAATAAAAGGAGTGAGTTGTCTTCCGGCAAGATAGAAATCATCTGAGCTTCCGACCCATTTATAAAAGATTGAGCCCACATAAAACATTCCAGCAAGGAAAACAAATACAATTACATAATCAACAGTAATCAAATTATTTCTCCATCAAGAGTGATTAGTTTAGTTTGTTTTGTTTTTTAGTTCAGCTCTTTTCTGCTGAAGAAGTCTTTTAAACTCACGGATAGGAACAACTATCCAGATAATCATAATAATTACTCCAATCAGCCAGATAGACCAGGTTATCCAGTCAAAATACATTTTGTTATCCTGTCAGATAATTATCAAACTTAGTTTTTTACTTAATAATTTTTTAAGATTCCTAATTCCCTTTGTTCACTCCATTTGCCTCTTGTATAATCAGGGAATTTAACCGGAATGCTTCCGAGTTCAATTGATAATGTTGAAAGTGGTGCAACAACTGACCAGGCTGCTCCATCATAAACATCCTGATCAAGAAACCAGCCGTTGTTAAGACAATCAATGATTCTGTAAATCATCACGAAATCCATTCCGCCATGTCCACCGTATTTTTCAATTCCTGCTTTAAGTTTTGTCCAGAGCGGATGTTGATATTTATCCCAATACTTTTTGTATTCTTTTTCGTTAAGCCATTCGTGCCCTTTATCAATATTTACAAGAGACAGTCTGCTTGGATATCCTTCATGATAACCTTTTGTTCCGGCTAAAGCATTTATTCTATTGTATGGTCTTGGAGTTACAACATCATGCTGAACGAGGATATTTCTTCCCTTTGCTGTTTTTATCAAGGTGTTAACCATATCGCCGTGTTTATAACCGGTTCTGTTATAAAATTCATTCGTGCTTTCAATCTCTTTGGAATATTCATCAAGAAATGCCTGAAGAGAACTCATTGAAACCATATTTATAAAAGAATCGCCGCGATTTATATCCATATATTGAGCAACAGGACCTAAACCGTGAGTAGGATAAAAGTTTCCATCTCTGACTAAATGATGACGGATGCGCCACATATTGTAATAATAAGTTTTGCTGAACATCAGTTCACGAAGATTATGAATATAAGCGCATTCAGCATAAGTAAGAGTTCCTAAAACGCCTTGCTGAGCCATATTAAGAAGCCAGAGTTCTTCATCACCGTAACAAACATTTTCCATCATCATACAATTAACCTGCATTTCTTCCGCAGTATTAACAAGTGCCCATAAATCATCAAGTGTATAAGCAATTGGAACTTCGACAGCAACATGAATTTTGTGTCTCATCGCTTCAAGACTCATTGGAGCATGATATTCCCAATGCGTCGCAATTATAACAAGATCAATGTCGTCACGCTTTATCATTTCTTTCCAGATATCAAGTGTTCCGGTATAAACATCAGGCTTTTGTCCGTGCCCGGATTTCTTCAATTCCTCCAAAGCAGCATCGGTTTTTTCTTTTTGCACATCACAAATTGCAGTAATAATTGCTTTATCAGGTGTAAGTGCATTAACAAGTTTTAAATGTTCAGAGCCACGATTACCTAATCCTATAAACGCAACTTTAACCTGTTTAATCGGGGGGACAGTTAATCCAATCACTGATTTACCTTTAGCAATCGGAGCTGTTGATAAATCTTCAATCTTTTCAAGAATGGTTTCACGACTCAAAGGAGTTGTGAATCCGGAAAGACCAAGAAATGCGCTGCTTAAAGCAGAAAGCTTAATAAAATTTCTGCGGGTAAAATTATTTTTCATTTTAACTCCTGATGTTTTGATGATATTATCATTACAAAACTAAAGGAAATTGAATAATAATGTTAATACATTTAAAGTTTTATTTGTATAAAGTGTTCGTAGATGAAGATTAAAAAAAGGAAAGGGTTTTTTAGGATAGTTGTTCAATTAAACTTAAACGCTTTATCGGATATATCTTTTCTGTAATACATTCCTTTGAAGCTGATTTTCTCAATAGCCATATAAGCAATTCTTTTTGCAGTTATAAGATCGTTTGAATTTATTACTGATGTAACTCCTAAAACTCTGCCGCCGTTAGTTAAAATTTTTCCGTTTTTTTCAATAGTGCCTGCGTGATAAATAATAATATTCTCATCAGTTAAATCAAGTCCATTTATTTCAAAACCTTTTTCATACTTATCCGGATATCCTGCTGAAGAAGCAACAACACAAACAGAACATCCACCTGAATATTTAATAGAATTTTTATCAACCTTACCTTTTGCTGCCGAATAAATCAATTCAAGGAAGTCGCCTTCAATCAATGGTAAAACCACTTGTGTTTCAGGATCGCCTAATCTGCAATTAAATTCAATCACCTTTGGTCCTGATTCTGTAATCATTAAACCTGCATAAAGACATCCGATAAATTCATTACCCGTTCTTTTCAATTCATTCAGTGTTGGAGCGATTATTCCTTTTTCTATTTTCTGCTGTAGTTCTTCAGTTATTAAAGGAGCCGGAGCATAAGCACCCATTCCGCCTGTATTTTTTCCAGTATCGTTATCCCCGATTCTTTTATGATCTTGTGCTGGTGATAAACAAACAAAATCTTCACCATCAGTAATTGCAAAAACAGAAGCTTCTTCACCTTTTAAGAATTCTTCTATAATAATTTTATCACCCGAACTGCCGAAAATCTTATTTACAAAAAAATCTTTAACAGCTTTTTCAGCTTCAGGAAAATCTTCACAAATGATTACACCTTTCCCTGCCGCTAATCCATCAGCTTTTAATACAATTGGATATTTACTTTCTCTTAGATAATTAATTGTATCATCAAACTGATCTGCAGAAAATTCCTGATAAGCAGCAGTTGGGACATCAGCATTGACCATTATTTCTTTTGCAAACGATTTACTCGATTCGATTCTTGCAGCGTTTGATGATGGTCCAAAAACTAAAATTGAATTCTCTCTTAAACTATCAGATAATCCATCAACAAGCGGCTGTTCAGGTCCGATTACGACTAGATTAATATTATTCGATTTACAAAACTCAACTACATCTTTATGATTGGAAATATTAAGGGATATGTTTTGGGCAATGTTTTTAGTTCCGGGATTTCCGGGAGCACAATATAGTTTTTTTAACTTTTTACTTTTACTTATTGCAAGAGCTATTGCGTGTTCTCTTCCTCCGGAACCGATTACCAAAACATTCATTACGGTTCTGTCCTAAGTTTCATTTGAAATTGTTTCGTCAGCAGTTCTGTTAAGTTATCCCGTCTATATTTCTCAACTAAATCTTCAGAAGGTATAGGTAAAGTTCCTTCTTTATAGCTGTTATAAACTTTGAGGATCGTTTCTTTTATTTCATTTATATTATCAGGACTGCAAATAAAACCTGCTCCGGATTCTTCAACCGCCATTTTAGCCGCCCCATCAGGAACGCAAGCCAAAATTGGTTTCCTTGCTCCGATATATTCATAAACTTTACCGGGCAAAATCGCATCAATATTTTTTCTCTTTCCAACCATAAACCATAACACATCAGCTGACTTAATTTTTGCTATTGAATCCGTATGATTAACATAACCATGATCTTTTACAAAGCTTTGCAGATTAAGCTTTTTGATATGTTTTTGGTTTTCCTTTCTTAAAAATCCAACAAAATGCAGCTCGATATTCATTGCAATATCAGGTCTTTCGATAGTTATTTGCTTAAAAGCTTTAAGAAAATATTTAGGCGTATTGTAAACCATAAAAATTCCGGAATACATTAAAACCATTCTGTTGGAAGGTTTTGGTTGTGCAGAAATATTTTCAAAATCTTCAGGATCATAACCATGAGAAATTATTACAACATCTTCATAAGCTAAGAAAGGATAAGTGTTTAGCAGCTTTTCCTTAATCTTTCTGTTTGTAACTGTAATCCTATCAGCAGCCTTTAAAGCATTATATTCTTTTTTCTTATGCAGCAACCTATGAAATGGTGTTGGATAAAATGAAAAATAACTTTGATACCAGAGATCACGGTAATCTGCAAATAATGGTATATAATGATTCTTTTTAATTTTCGAAATAATATCAAAAGCTGAAAACGGTGGACTGGTCACAAACAATGCATCATATTTTTCTTTAGATAATATTTCATCAACTTTCTTATAAGCAAGTTTAGACCAGGACTTTTTATTATCGGGAATAAAGATAGTCTGACTTATTTTATCAAAAATATTTCTGAAAAATTCTCCCGGAAGTTTTATCGTTCCAAATTTTGAGAGAATAGAATTCGGTTCCTTACTTCCTGATATACGAATAACTTTAATGTTTAAGCCGTTGAGTTCTTCAGTAAGTGATTTATCGTGAGCATAATAAGCAACGTCTCCACTGGTTATAACAGTTGGTTCCCAGTTGTAGTTTTTCATGTACTTAACAAACTTAAGAGTTCTTTGAACTCCGCTTAAACCCATAGGAGGGAAATAATATGCAACAACCAAAACTTTAAACATACTAATCCTTATTTGCTGCTCTGATAATTCGGTGCTTCTTGTGTTAATATAACATCGTGTGGATGACTTTCTTTTAGCCCGGCAAGAGTAATTCTAATAAACTTTCCTTTTACTTTTAATTCTTTGATGTTTTTATTTCCGGTATAGCCCATAGATGCTCTTAATCCGCCAACAAGCTGATAAACTGTATCTTCTAATGGTCCTTTATATGGTACGCGACCTTCAATTCCCTCTGGTACAAGTTTTTTAATGTCATCTTCAGCATCCTGAAAATACCTGTCTTTACTTCCCTTTTTCATTGCACTAAGAGATCCCATGCCGCGATAAAGTTTGAAACTTCTTCCTTCATATAAAATTTTTTCACCAGGACTCTCATCAACACCGGCAAACAAACCACCAATCATAACAGAATCTGCTCCGGCTGCAATCGCTTTTGGAACATCACCCGTTTGTTTAATTCCTCCATCTGCAATAACCGGTATTCCATATTTTTTAGCTGCTAAATAAGCATATCCGATTGCAGATATTTGCGGCACTCCCACTCCTGCTATAACTCTGGTTGTACAAATGGACCCTGGACCTATACCAACTTTTATAGCATCTACCTTACAATCTATAAGATCAAGCGCTGCCTCATAAGTTCCTATATTACCAGCAATTAACTGTATATATTTGAATTTCTTTCTTACATTTTTTATAGTCTTTAAAACTTCTGCTGAATGACCGTGGGCAGTATCAATTACAATTACATCTGCACCCGCATCAGAAAGCGATTTAATCCGATCAATAGTATCGTGAGTGATACCAACTGCTGCACCGACTCTTAATCTCCCATGTTCATCTTTACAAGCATTTGGATGCTTCTTCTTTTTCATAATGTCTTTAAAGGTTATCAAGCCTTTTAAGGTTCCTGATTTATCAACGACAGGCAGTTTTTCTATTTTATATCGTTGAAGCAAAGTCTCTGCTTTCTCAAGGGTTGTCCCAACAGGTGCAGTAATTAGATTTTCATCAGTCATTAAATCAGAAACTTTTAGCTGTCGGTTAGGTTCAAAACGCAAATCACGGTTTGTCAATATTCCAACTAATTTGTTGTTCTGATCAACAACCGGAATACCAGAGACCCTGTACTTTTTCATAATCTCTAATGCATCACCGATTGTTTCATTCGGTGTAAGGGTAATCGGATTTATTATCATTCCGCTTTCAGATCTCTTTACCTTATCAACTTCATTTACTTGTTCTTCAATAGTAAGGTTCTTATGTAATATTCCAATTCCACCTTCCCTTGCAATTGCTATTGCCATATCAGACTCAGTAACAGTATCCATAGCTGCAGAAATAATCGGAATATTAAGTTTAATTTCCGGAGTAAGGAACGTTGTTATATTTACTTCCCGAGGCAGAACAGATGATTTTGCAGGAATGAGAAGAACATCATCAAATGTTAATCCCATTTCTAATTGCTTTTTATTTAACATAATATATTTTATATATATTTTTTAATCAAATGCAGAAAAACCAGTGATGTCTTCACCAATGATAAGAGTATGCATTTCGTGTGTACCTTCATAGGTTATTACCGATTCCAGATTAGCTGCATGCCTCATCACCGGATACTCATCTAGAATACCATTTGCTCCCAGAATCTGTCTTGCATCACGCGCAATATCAAGAGCAATCTTACAATTATTTCTCTTTGCCATCGAAACCTGAGTATGCTTTAACTGTCCTTTGTCTTTTAGTCGCCCAAGCTGCAAGTTCAATAATTGAGCTTTAGTAATCTCCGTAACCATTTGTACCAACTTGCTTTGCGTAATTTGATATGAAGCAATAGGTTTACTGAACTGAACGCGTGATTTGGCATATTCCAGAGCTGAATCATAACACGCCATCATAGAACCAACCACTCCCCAAGCAATTCCATATCTAGCCTGATTCAAACACATTAAAGCATTTCTTAATCCTTCAGTTTTCGGGAGCAAGTTGGATTCGGGAACAAATACATTATCAAAAATAAGTTCTGAAGTAATGGAAGCTCTGAGTGAATGCTTTCCTTTCATTTCAGGAGCCGTAAATCCTTTCATTCCTTTTTCGACTAAAAATCCTTTAACAATACCATCTAATTTAGCCCAAACAACAGCAACATCAGCAATAGTTCCGTTGGTAATCCACATTTTTGCTCCGTTAAGAATATATCCACCATCTATTTTTTCGGCTTTAGTTATCATTCCACCGGGATTCGAGCCAAAATCAGGTTCAGTAAGTCCAAAACATCCTATTTTTTCTGCACTTGCAAGTAAAGGAAGCCATTTATCTTTTTGTTCTTCGCTTCCAAACGAAAAAATGGGATACATTACAAGTGCGCTTTGTACCGAAGCAAAACTTCTTATTCCGCTATCTCCCCTTTCAAGTTCTTGCATTATTAAGCCGTAAGCAACATTGTTTAACTCTGCGCAACCATATTTAGCTGATAAAGTTGGGCCAAACAATCCCATTTCAGCCATTTGAGGAATAAGCTGCTGCGGAAATTTTGACTCTCTATTGTATTCTTCAATTATTGGAATTACCTGCTCAGATACAAAGTTACGGACTGTATCTCTTATCATTAATTCTTCTTCAGATAAAAGAGAATCAATGTTAAAATAGTCAACTCCTTTAAACGTATTCATCTATACTTTCTTAATTTTTTGATTGAGTAAAATTATCAAAAGGTTGATAGAGAAACAATTATTTTACATCATTTATTGATAGCACATAATTAAATGATGAAACAACTTGTTTGCACGAATTGCACCTTAAAAGTCTAATAATAAACGAAGGAACAATATTGTACTAATTTATATTTTACTTTTAAAAAACCTAATTAAGTATTATCTTTGTAAGTCAATTTTCAGCAAGGAGAGATGGGTGAGTGGCTGAAACCAACGGTTTGCTAAACCGTCGTACTGTGTAAAGCGGTACCGAGAGTTCGAATCTCTCTCTCTCCGCAAAGGCTTCTCGTTTGAGAAGCTTTTTTATAAACCTTTTCCACGACCAAATAGCCATCCTTCATCAATAGAAACAACAATAGCATTACCACTGATTTCAATGTACCTTTTAATAATAATAGCTAACTGAAACAAATGCCTTTCCTTGTAAAACTTTTCTTTTAATAATTCCTCATTAATTAAAATTTACTTCCCGGATAATAAGCCTCAATCAAACCAATCTCTTTTAATTTTTTATCACTCTCATTTAGCTCAGCAGTAACAGATTCCAAATACTTTTACAATTCATTATTACTCATTTTACAAACCCTGAATTTAATTCAGTGCTGTCAACTAAATTTAAATTTCATTATTGAGATTCTGGCTGAGTGGTCGAATGTGTAGTCCACCTCGAAGGTGGACTACACTTCAGCTCAATTCCACTATCCCGCAAACGGGACAAGTGGTTCGATTGATTACGGAAGACGAAAGACGCTAGAAGAAAAACGGAATTAAAAAACTTTTTATCAACTCGTCTTGCGTCTTTCTTCTCTCGTTTCTCGTTTCAAACAATTCCACTCTTGTCAGCCTCACTACGTAAGACGAAAGACGCTAGAAGAAAAACGGAATTAAAAAACTTTTTATCAACTCGCCTTGCGTCTTTCTTCTCTCGTTTCTCGTTTCAAACAATTCCACTATCCCGCAAACGGGACAAGTGGTTCGATTGATTATGGAAGACGAAAGACGATAGAAGAAAAACGAAATCTTTAATCAACCCCGTCTTGCGTCTTTCTTCTCTCGTTTCTCGTTTCAAACAATTCCACTCTTGTCAGCCGTGGCTGAATGGTTCGATTGATTACGGAAGACGAAAGACGATAGAAGAAAAACGAAATCTTTAATCAACCCCGTCTTGCGTCTTGCTTCTCTCGTTTCTCGTTTCAAACAATTCCACTCTTGTCAGCCGTGGCTGAATGGTTCGATTGATTACGGAAGACGAAAGACGCTAGAAGAAAAACGAAATCTTTAATCAACCCCGTCTTGCGTCTTTCTTCTCTCGTTTCTCGTTTCAAACAATTCCACTCTTGTCAGCCGTGGCTGAATGGTTCGATTG
>JAKIZM010000083.1 GCA_022708025.1 Bacteroidota bacterium
TTAATACCTGAACCTTAAATTCTGCTGTGAACTTTCTTTTTTCGTTTTTCATAGTTACTCCTGAAGTTTTTGTTATATAATTTATTCTTTCAAGTGTAACTTTCCAACTTAAGCATTATAAGAATATGATATCAGTTAATTCTTTTGCTCTTTTCCAAAATTATCCTAATCCATTCAATCCAACAACAACAATAAGGTTTGCTTTGCCGGTTGAGAGCAGAGTGAAAATAAATATTTATAATTCGCTAGGACAGTTAGTTGAAACATTGGCTGATAAAGATATGAAATCGGGTTATCACGAAATAAGTTTTAATGCTTCCCGTTTAGCAAGCGGTGTTTATTTCTATAAATTAAATTCGGGCAATTTTGTTGAGACCCGTAAAATGTTGTTGATGAAATAAAAATTTAATGGGAGTCATCCAAATAAACGGATGACTCTCATCCATTACACTAAAGACCAAAACTTAATCCTGCCATAAATCTTACTTCATACTTAGGTAGATTAACTGATTTTGCAGCATCATCATAAGTGTAACCTTGTCTTCCGTTTATATCGGTTCCGTCGGGCATATAAAATGAATCGTGACCGCCGACTTTATTGCTGAAGTAATAATCAAATCCGCCGGAAACCACAAAGCTTAAGGTTGGGTTAATACCGAAATACAAATCCAATCCTGTTCCCAATCCGAATTGATGGGAAGTTATATCGAAAAATTCATTGCCTCCTATAAATTCAAAAGTTGATGTAAGCATTGAATAACGGGGTCCAGCATATAACAAAGATTTTCTGATTGAGAACAGATTAACAGGAAGTGCAAAATCCAGTCTGAAATCAATTGTGTGTCCGTATTTATCAGGATCACCGTTTGTATTATCATTAATAAAAATCTTTCTTGCATCCCACGGATTTCCTGCATCTCTTACATTATAACCTGCGCTTAATCTGATTGATAATGGTATATCATAAGTAAATTCAGAAATGGTTCCCGAAACATTAACACCGAAATTTCTTGTATAACCCAGCAGAACACCAAACGAGTATTTTGGATTTGATGCTAAAGGCGGAACTGTTTGCGGATAAATCTCACAAACGAATATAAACAACAGCACCGAAATGAATAAAAATATTTTACGAGGCATTATTTAGCTCCCTTGATTTATAGTTTGATAAATATTTTAATTTCTTTTTAGAAAAATATTTTATCAAATTTTGTACAAATAACAGGCGTGTAAATAATTATGTTTTATTGATAAGATGCATTTGTTGTCGCCAAAATTTACATACTAAAGGGAAAAAAATAATTAACCTTATAAACATTTAACGACTAACTTGACGCATAAATTTGATGTGCATCTTTAATGTCAGAAATAATATAGATACTTGATTTTAAAAACACCCGCACGATCTGTTGTATGCATTCTGTTTGGAAGCAGATTATTGTTAACATCATATTCGTTGCTTCGGTCTCTAAACTCGTTTATTGCAAGATATATCCAGCTCTTTGGTAAGAAGTTCCAGCTAAATAAAAATCCGCCGATTATTCTTTCCATTCTATCTGTTGATCTTACAAAAACATTATCAACATAAACCCTTAAGTTTAAATTGTTGATCGGAGTAAATGATAAAAATGGTCTTGCGTTGTAGGTTATATCTTCAATATTACCATCCGGATTATTTTCAATAAACATATCATAAGAAGTCCCGACTGTTAAAATATTGAGTGCTTTCCAGTTAGCTGAAAAGCCAGCCCATGCATAAGATGCAAGATAATTTCTGCCGAAGTTATAAGTTTTTTGATAACCACCCCAGGCATTTGCACTCCATATTTGTGAAATATCAAACCAGGAATTTAAATTTATACTATATGAATCGTAGTGAATTTCTTCATCCTTGCTTTTACCAAAATCCAGGTCTATTTCATATCCCCAGCCTTTTCTAAACTGCATATTGAATCCTAAAACTCCTGAGTAATCGGTGTAAAGATCTGCATGTTCATAGTTAATACCGGGACCGAAAAACAAGAACATATTTTTTATCATACCTTCTTCAAAATACCATATTGGTCCTGTCAGCAAAACAGAATTTAATGTTCCCCGCCATGGAACAAATCCAACCTGATTTATTTTAAAATCATTTCCTATTGCCCTGAATCTGAATTGGCTGCCCCAGGTTTGACTTATACTTTTAAATCCGACAGAGGCTGCATAATCACCTTTACTATTTTCAAACGATCTTGCAAATTGATAAGCAATCTGCCAGTCAGAGCCACGGAAAGCACCATCAATATCAATTACACCGTAAGTATTATCTTTTGTTTGTTTCCCGACCATCAATAAACCGATTGAGGAATTATCTAAAATTTTCCTTTTTAATCTTGCAGAACCAAAGTAAGCTTGTTCTTCGGTAAAATGCTCTGAGTCGTCCATATAATCTACTTTACCTGTAAGAGCAACAAACCCGCCATACTCCCAATCATCATATCTGCCAAAAGCTTTTGTTCCAAAGATTAAAGGAACTTCTTTTCCGCCGGGCAACAGTTTACCTATCCTGCGTGAATAAAAAAGTTCAAGCGGACTGTAAAAACCGGAGCCTCTTTCTTTACCTGATGGATTAAATACTTCGTTACCTTCTGTAAAAAATGGTCGTCTTTCAGAGAAGTAGCTTTCGTAACGACTGATATTAAATGAAAAGGGATCTGCTTCGACCTGTGCAAAATCAGGATTTGCAGTTAATAAAAAAGTCAGCCGTTCCGATGGATTATAAAAAATATCTATTCCTGCGTTAGGATCAAACTTATATTTATCGTTACCGAGATAAGTTGTTTTGGCAATGCCAACCGGATAAATCTCCAGGTTCAATCCTGTAACTGATGGTTTAAAATTTTCAAAGATAAGTTTGCCAAATTTGGAAATTCTTTGTCCTTCGCTCTGCTCATATTCGCACCAGTAAATATCTTCTTTGTTATAAGATCTCCAGCGATCAAAATCCAATCCCCATTCACTAAGATTTTTATCATACTTAATTGATTTATATGGAATTTTTATCTCAACAACGTAGCCCCAATCATAAATCTGTGAGGCAGCATCCCATATTCCATCCCAACTGTAATCACGATCCCGTGCATCATCAAGCATTCTTGAATCAGATTTTACTCCTGAAGCATTAACAGCAAACTTATAAGCTGTTTGCTTATCACCGAATGTATCAAGCATAATAGAAACAATATCTCCGGTATAAGCATCTTGCATACCTGCATTTGCCTGAATATATCTTTTATCATCATAGCATATCATCAGACAATAAATAGCTTCATCAGTGGTTAAAACTTTAGCGACTGTTTTTACTGAGGTCGGCTGATTGTAGTAAGGATCTAACTGAAAGAAATTAGTGGTTGAGTCTGCAGTGCTCCAGATTTCATCAACTTTGCCGTCAATAATTATTTCTTTATCAGTTTTAAAAAGTAATAGTGATTTATTAAGGTTCTTGTTTTTTTCAGCAGCAAAAAGAAATGAAATAAAGATTATTACCAGAAGGGGGATAAGTTTGTTCATATAGTTTTTGCTTTTAGACTTTAGATTATTCTTTTGAGTCGAAAGCTATATTATATAAGCTATATTGTTTGAGGATTTTAGATGAGCGGTTTAATTATTTTATAAGTGATAGAAAAAGATTGCAATAAATGTTTAGAAAGTCTAAACATAATTAATCTGCAGCTTCAGACCTGGGAAAACTTACCCAAATTCTTTTTCAGCCAAAGGCTGATCCGCCTCTGGAGGAAATCCTTTAACACAAATAAAATTCACAATTCTGTAAACGGATAATCCCCTCTTGGGAGGGGCGAGGGGTGGGTTGGTTACTTTAAAAGTTTATGATATACTTGGCAAAATAAAAAACCTCACCCCTAAATAACCCTGACCATAATGCAGCACAGATTTGTAATCTGTGCTGCAATGAATCTGAACTTAAGCTGAAATAAAATATTAAAATGTTTTTTTAGAGGTTCTTAACTTTTAAATATTTGGTAATTAAAAAATATTTATACTAAACAATCAATCACTAAGAATAAGAAATAGTTATCTCTTAATCTCAATTGGTAGAAATAGAACTGAGATTTTCTTTTGAATTATGGTTTTAAATTTAGGCATAAATATTGAGAACAATATTTTGAGCTTAGCCGGGAGGTAAAATGCGCAGCAAAATATTCTCATTCATTTTACACTCTTCTTTTATAATGATTTATTATAACTGTTAAAATTACAGTAAAAAAAGTTCTGGTTTTTCTTTTTTTGCAGCCAAAGTTGAAAAAGGCTTAAATAAAAACTATACTTAAATAGACACTAGGGCGAGAAAATGAAAAAACAAAAACGGTGCTTGTTTTGTCAGTTATTCTCAAGCAAAAAACTCTTCTCAGAAGTTATCCCATTCATATTATTATTTCTATCCTTTGCGTCCTGTGATGTAAATATTAATGATAATTTGCCACCTTGCCCGTCAAATGATTTAGTTGCAACGCCACCATACGATTCTCCAGCCTGGCATCCGAGTGGAGAATTTATTGGTTTTAATTATACTCCTCTAATAAAAATAACTTATCCTTAAGGAGAACACTGCCAGGGAGTTTATGAATGGGACCCACAACAATCTGGTTTTTGGTTAATAAACACAGAGGGAACAAATATGCGAAGAATCTTTCCTTTTAAATTGCAGAATCCCTCGTGGTCACCTGATGGTCAGTGGATAGCATTTGTATTGCCGCTTGGTGATGAAAGGCATATTTGCAAGATGCGATTTACCGGAGAAACATTTGACACAACAACATTAGTACAACTGACAACAGAAGGAAGAAATTTTTATCCAAGTTGGAGTCCTGATGGTAAGCACTTTGCTTTTTCGGCAGGTGCCTTTGATAGGGGAGGAGGGATTTATCCCCTAGAGTTGTGGATATATGAAAACGCACCTTAAAAAATATTATAGAAAGGACTAAAATGAGAAATAAATTTTTAAGAACACTTTTATTTATTCTAATTATAAAACTCTAAGTTTAAAAACTACATAATAAGGAGGAGCTATATGAAATATCATAGATTAATTGCTTCTTCATTCTTATCGTATTTTATTCTGGTTGGAGGGAGTTGTCAACAAACAATTAAAACAGACCTAGAAGGTACTGTTAAAATTGCCAGACAATCCGAACAATATCTTTTAGGATGTCCTGATTTTTTCATTCCACCTGTTGAGGGATCAAGTGGTAATCTTCAAAACCAAACAGGTGCTGTAGGTTGGTGCCCAACTATTTTAGTTGGAAATCAGTTAAATACAGAAAAGAAATCTGATTATATAACAAGATTAAATTTGGCTAAAGTAGAGAATCAAACAAATTGGTCCCAGTATCAGCGGATTGATGGTAGTCCAGCTAGTGGATACCCAGGATATTATTATTATAATGGACAACAAACAGTATATGTTCCTGAAAGAAAATATCAGGCAGGTTTTATTTGTTATTCCTTAGTATATCATTCAATTATTGATGCAAATTATTCTCCATTCAACCAAATACCTTTAAAAGTTGATGATCTTGTAAACAGATTAGTTGGTCCAAGTACCTCTACAACTAATAGACTAGAAGGAGATATTGTTGCTTATGATTGGGATTTAGATGGTAGTTATGACCATGTTGGTGTTTTAGTTGATAAGTCCCCATCTTTAGCATATGATTGGAAAGTTGTTAGTTCGAATGGAATTGTTGAAATATTTAAATATGGTGCACAAAAAAGAAGAGCGCATGTGTTTGGGTCAACAAAAGGAGGTGAGTTTCCATTCTGGCCACCAGAGTATGAAAACTATAGTACTGTATATTTTTATGTTAATCCCAATAGTCTAAAAGGAGAAAGAAATGCAGAATAATATTATCAAAAAAATCCACTTACTTTTAATTGTTATTCTTATAAATGCCCCATCAATCATTTCTCAAAAAATCATTTCTATTGATGAGATAAAATTTGGTGATAACAGCAGTGAGATAAAAATTAAACAACAGGTCCCTTCATTGCAATTTTCCGATTTTGTACCCGATGATATTGAAGTTGATCGATTTGGAAATATTTTCATAGTAGATAAACAGAATGATCGTATATTGCAATTTTCTTCTGACTTTAAAGCAAAGCAATTCTTAGATATGAAGGAGCCACTACAAAGACACATAAGTTCATCAAATGATTTTAGATACTTTATTGAAAATCACTTATATAGTGTGAAATTAGAAATTGATTTACAAAACAATATATATGCTTTAATAGGAATAAACGAATTTTTTATTGACTTGTTTAAATATGATAAAACTGGTCAATTTGTAAATGATTTCAAATTAAATGGAGATAAACCACAACAATATTTAAGGGATTTTTTTATTAGTAGCCAAGATAAAATTTATATTAATACCTTTCCTATTAATATCCTGAACATTGAATATCTTAATACAGGCCAAGTTTTTGTATATGATCTCGGCGGAGCGTTTATTGGACGTACTGACTATTTTATTGAAGATAACGATTGCGTTGCCATTAAACGTAATTTGCTAAATGAAAGTGATTTCCAACTTGACTTTTTTCTTATACCTGAGAGTACTGTAAAAATAACAGATAAATTAATTCTAAAAAGTAGTTTATCAACAACAAACATAAATAGTAAGGCTTGGTCTTTTCTAGGAATAGATAATCACAATCGTATTTACTACATTCAAGGAAGAATGCCATTAATAATAAGGCGAATTAATTCTGATCTTATCTCATATGATGATTTAGCAATAGATGAAAAATTCTTTAAATCGAATAACATTGTATTTAAAAGTGAGATAAAGAATGTTGAGTTGACTAAAGAAGGTAAAATTATACTATTTTGTTTGAAGGTCAATAATTCTACTTATTCTTGCGAAGATTATTTTGGATTTTCGGAAGTAACCGGTTCAATTGTTCAACTTGAATTTTAAGGAGGTGAAGATGAAAATTCTATTTTTTTATGTTGTTATATTATTTACTTATAGTTATTCTCAGGTAATTGATCCCGCTTTTGCACCTGCAAAAAGGGATTCCATTCAGACTATTCTAAAAATAGCTGAACTTGAATATTTTATTAACTATAAGGTAAACGATGAGGAGAACAATTACCCATTAATATCATTCGATTATCAAGAAGAATTAAATTCTAAACTTGAGTCTTATACACAAGATGATTTGCCCACTCAATTTGTTTCAATTCAAATTATGAATATTAATATAAAGGATTCCTACATCATTGTGGATTGTGAAATTTTACTTTATAATGATTTCCAAGCATATGATTCATTTTTTGAACAGATTCGTCTGAAAAGAGGAGAATCATTATCGTTCATTGATTTTGGGGAACTAGAAAGCATGTTTTTAGCAAAATGTTATAAAAGCAAATCAATGGAAAATAAAGAGAAACTTGTAATTGAAAACTAACAATTGTTCTTAAGTAATAGTAGTTTTATTAGTAAACATGCTATACAAAATCCGCTTACATACCAACTTGACTTGAACTTATCACTCAATCAGTTTCAAAAGAGACTATTTGCGTCTGGTGAAGGAATTGATAATACATATTTTTCAGATGGTACAAGAGAGACTGCCTTTTATATGGATCAAACATGGAAAAGAATCCTATACTCACAAAGCAGTTCGAGTCAATTAAATATCTTAAGTTATGGGGATAACAATAATGATTATCATTTTGGAATGCCAAGATCTATAGATGTTAATGAGTGGGGCGAACTTTATATAGTCGATTCTGAGAAAGGTATTGTTAATAAATTATACTATTCCTGGATAACAAATACAATCACTGCGACTTCAAATGTTAATTTTCTTCAAGGTTTAGTTAAACCAGTTGATGCTGATTATTATCAAGGTAGTACATTATGGAATAGAAATGATGATCTCATTGCTGTTGCTGATGAAGGAGATAATAGTATTGTTATTTATAATTCTAATGGACAATTTCAATGCAAATTAACAGGTTATTATGAAAATGGCATCAAGCAGATAAAAAGTCCAAAGAGGGTTGCACTATTCGGATATGAGTCTCCTTTTAGATTAGCATTTATTGATGGAGGCACGAATAGACTTATAGTTGTAAGATTACCAAGTAGCTTTGCAAATTGGAGTGGATGGTTATATACAATGGCACCCCCAGTTAGTTTTGATTTGCCGAGTTATTTAACTGATATAGGGATTGATGGATGTTATAATATAATTGTACCAGATAGAAGCAAAAATATGTTGCATAAATTTAACAAGAATGGTCTATATTCTTGCTCTTTTCAAGGTAATAGTAATTTTACACTTCCATATTATATTACTAACGTTCCTGATAATTGTCCAAATCCTGAAATGGTTTGGGTAGATATTGCTTTAAGTTCTATCTGGGATAATAACAGTGGCATCAGAAGATATTTACCTGGTGCAGATCTGAAGTCAATATCCAGTACAGTCTTTTCAAATTATTATCGGCTAAGATTTTATCCTACTGATGATATTAATTATATAGCCGAAATTATACGTGTTCAAGACAATGCTGTTGTAAAATCTTTTACTGGTAATGCCTTCAATTCGATACAAAAAGATTTAATACTTAATTATAATGAATTACCTACTAATAATGCTAATTATAAGTGGAGGTTTAAGTATCAACCATTCTTTAATTCACAATATGGAAATTACAGTGTTGTATGGCAGACGTTAGAGTTTCCTTTCTATCACAGTGTTGTTGCCCCAATAATCTCCAATTTCACTCAAAGCCCGATTCCAATTTGTAAAGGTTCAAGTGGTTATGTTCAGGTTAATCTTTCGCAGGGCAATGGTCAGTTAACTTACAATTGGATATCTGAAAATCAACCGTCATATATTTCAATAAATCCACAGGGTAACAAGTGCAACATAACTTACAACTACTCAAAAGCAGGGGAAGGAATAGATGGTCCGTTGTGGAATTTCGGCTGCACAGTAAGTAACAGTGCCGGTCAAAGTACAGCATATTATACTCCTGCATTAGATCCCTTCTGTTCCGGCTGTCCCACACTTGCATTTGAGCAAAACGGAATATTAACAGATGAAAACCCATTACTTATTACTTCAATGAGTAATCCTGAAAAAGACGTAACAGATTATTACTTAATCAATACACCATTATCACCTGTTGATAACAGGATAAATCTTACAATCCACGAACCACAGACAGAGCATACCTGGTTTGATAATGTTAGTCTTCTGGAAACAAGAGCTAATCCTGATGAAACTATAGTTGTAAATGATGAAGGACAGGTAATAAATTATAAAGGTGTTCTGACTGCAAGAATATTGTTAAATGGCGAAACAGACATAACACAAAACTTACTTGAGTTAGATTCATTATCTGTAGAACTTAATCCGGGAGATAGATTAACAATTTCAAGAAATGCAGTTGAGGGTGATGGAAATATTGTAATTAACGGAGCAGAAGGAATTCCGATTTCAAAACGAATACCTGCGATGCTAATGAATGTTATTACTCAAAAACAAAGTGTGGAAAATGAAAAAGAAATAATAACAGAAAGTACTCCGTTTACAAACTTTTTCTTGAGACCCAATAAAAGCACAATAAGCAAAAAATTAAGAAACCTACCCACGGGCACAATTGAAATAACAGTAAACAAAAAATTAACGCTTGATTATTTTGTTTTTGTATCAGACTTAAGAACAGCAAGAACGAGAGAACTACCATTAGTTTCGGCTGTTCATAGCGTAAATGGAGATATAAAAACTAAACTTACAGGCATAGATCAAAACTATTCTGAGATGTTCCCAACAGAAAGAATAGATTTAAGTTTCAGCACAACAACAAACAGTGGTAACAGGGCTTATATACTTAAATCTGTTGGCAGATATGAAACCGATACAACTTTCCAAGGTAAACAGAACAATCTCGCAAAACTAAATGAGTTACCAACCATACCAACAGAAAATAAGTTGTATGATAATTATCCTAATCCTTTCAACCCAACAACACAGATTAAGTATTCGATTAAAGAATCAGGATTAGTTCAGATAAAAGTATATGATATCCTCGGTAAAGAAATAACAACCTTGGTAAATGAAAGAAAAGATGCAGGCAGCTATACTATAGACTTTAATGCAAGCGAACTGCCAAGCGGTGTTTATATCTATCAATTAACAACGCCTGGTTTTACACAAGCACGTAAGATGATATTGGCAAAGTAAAAAAAAGCCTCATCCCTAAATCCCTTCTCCAAAGGAGAAGGAGCTTTTAAATTAAAAGGTGAGTTTAATCGCTCGCCTTTCCTTTCTTACAATGTTAATTACTGTTATGATAAAAATATTCTTCACAAAATGTCAAATCACGAAATCTATCCTACGCCAGTACAGTTTGAAGCAACATTCTTTACTACTCTTCATACAAAAGAAGATTTGGATAAAACGATTTTAGCGCATACGGAAAGTGTTGCACAACCTTAGTTAGTGATTAGTTTTTGTAATTTAAAATATTTTATCATTAAAAGGAATCAAAGGGGTTTTTTATTTTAGATAATTGTGAACTACTAATCTGAGTGTAAAGAAGTGTTGTTTTAATATCTTTATGCCCCAATATTTTTTGGATCAGCGATATGTCTGTGCCTTGTTCAAGCAAATGAGTTGCATAAGAGTGCCTTAATGAATGCACTGTAATTTTTTTCTTTATTTTACTTTTATTTAGTGCATTCTTCAGAACAGACTGTATGCTGCGGGCAGAATAATATTTTTCAAATTGACCTTCAAATAAAAATTCCTTTGGTTTATATTCTTTATAATAATCTCTTAATAATGTCAGCATCTTAGCAGATAACGGAACAAAGCGATCTTTTTTACCCTTCGATTGATTTATTTTTAGCAGCATTCTTTGTGAATCAACATCTTTAACTTTAAGATTTATACATTCACTTATACGTAAGCCGCTTGAATAAAT
>JAKIZM010000084.1 GCA_022708025.1 Bacteroidota bacterium
CGATTCCTGTGTAATACATTTGATACCTCCTGAAGTAAATGTTGTTGATGATAACAAATTTAACTTTTTACTTATTGGAAATATCAAGCCAATCAACCCGACCGCCTTTTCGCACTTAACATCTGTATAATTTTAATGGAAGTCGTTCCGTTTCAAATAAACTCTTAAATATTATGTAATAAAAAAGTATTTTTACAACTGATATTAAAAACTATATTGCAAATAAATTAAATAGGTGATAAAACGAAATCTCTGTTTCTTATTGCAATTTCAATTCTTCTGTTCAATTCCTGTAATGTAAATGAAAATGACTATTCCGAAGTAAGACCATTGGGAGCGGCAAGCATTGATAAAATCCGGATAAATGGAAATGAAGTTAAGGTAACTACAACTTATGTTACACCAAATCCCTGCTGGTATTATTATAAAACCGAGAGTCAAAATTTCAGAGATACTTTTATTTCCAAAGTTTTTGCTAAGTATGATGGAGAAATGTGTATTCAAATGCTTGGATCATTCAACCACGAAGAAACAATTCTTTTTACCGGCAGTGGAAACAAAACTTTGAAGTTCTGGCAAAATGATTCAACTTATCTTGACACGACAATTACTATCCAATAAATTCGAATAAATTTTGTAAACACACTTGATTCAGATAATTATATAAAAAGAAATATATTCTTTGATCCCGGATATTTGGCTGATCCGATTATTAACAAATCTCTAACCTTTTCATTAAATTAAGCCATCCAATAACAAATATCTTTTTATGGAATATTTAATAATTCTGGGTCTTTTTATTCTTAATGGTTTATTTGCAATGAGTGAGATTGCGCTCGTTTCATCCAAACGTGCACGGCTTGAAGAAAAAGCAAAAAAAGGCAGCGGTGGCGCTAAAACTGCATTAAAACTGTTAGATGAACCTGAAAAGTTTTTATCCACAGTTCAGATCGGTATAACACTAATCGGAATTATTGCAGGTGCTTTTGGCGGATTAGCTTTTGCAGATGATCTTGTTCCGGTTTTACAAAATATAAGCTGGCTTGCACCTTATGCTGATAAAGCTGCAATAGCAATTGTAGTTACCGTTATCACTTATTTTTCACTTGTTATTGGTGAACTTGTACCCAAAACAATTGCATTTAATAACCCCGAAGGTATAACTGTTGCACTTGCGCCTGTTATGAAACTACTTTCCTGGGTAACAACTCCCATAGTTTCTTTTCTCAGTTTTTCTACTAAAATCTTTTTAAAGATTCTGATGATTAAAAAGAAAGATAAAACACCGGTTACTGAAGAGGAATTAAAAATACTTATTGAAAAAGGAACTCAGTTTGGAACGCTTGAACACAGGGAATCTGAACTATTAAAAAGGATTTTCAGATTTGGTGATAGAAGAGCTTACGAAATTATGACTAACCGTCAGGAAGTTATTGTAATTAATATTAAAGACCCGATTGAAAAGATTAAACAGCAGGTTTATGAAAATCCATTTTCGCGCTACCCTGTTTATGATGAAACACCAGATAATATTTTCGGAATTTTTACAATAAAAGATTTTTTTCACAACCTGAGCGATAAACCTGATTTCAGATTAAAAGATATTTTAACCCAGCCATTATTTATTCCTGATAATCTTACCGGTATAAAAGTTTTTGAAAAGTTTCAACAGACTAAAACTTATGTTGCAATTGTGATTGATGAATACGGCTCATTTGAAGGAATAATTACCTTACACGATCTTATTGAAAATATTTTTGGCAATCTGCCTGATAAACACGAAGAAGTAGAAATTGCAATCGTTAAACGAGATGATGGTTCTTTATTGATTGATGGAAGTATTTTAATTGATGAACTAAAGGAGCATCTTAATCTTGCTTTTGAAGAAGAAGAAAATTATTCTACACTTGGCGGTTTTATGATGTATAAATTAAACCGGATTCCAAAAGCCAGTGATAAATTCGATTATAAAAATTATTCATTTGAAATTGTTGATATGGATGGAAAAAGAGTTGATAAGGTTTTGGTAAACAAAATTGAAAATACTGAACAAGAATAGAAAACAAGAGAAGCATTAAAGATCTGAACAGACCAGGTTTTGGGGAGTATCGGATGTAAAATACAGCAAATCGATTAAAATGATCTGATATTTTTTTTACACTCTCCCTCTAAAAAGCGGGTATTTATTGGAAATTTATTCAAAAACCAGCTTTAAACCTAGTCTGTCAATAACGATATTTAAATTTAATTTAATAATTATCATTTGTACAATATTTGCTGTTAAACATTATTATTTAAAATTAGAGAAAAAATATTGAGCTTACAGTCAGAATAGATAATATGGGAACTGAATCAGGAAAAAATAATTCCGGCAGGAAGAGTAACAGAAAATCGGTCAATTCAAAAGGAAATAATTTTTCTTTTATATCTAATGAATCGCTTTTTAATCAGCTTAATGATGCAATTTTAATAATCGATAAAAAAGGCTTTATAAATTCAGTTAACAGTAAAACAGAGAAATTTTTCGGAAAGAAAAAATCTTTACTTATTAATAAAAACATAAGCAGCTTTTTAAAACTTAACAGCAATACAAAAAAACAAGATGTAACAAATATTCTTAAAACAGTTTTTTCTCCTTCAAAAAAATCAAAAGAGCTTAGATATAAAGATTGCGAAATCATTTTATCTAAAAACAAAGTTAAATCTGTTAACTGTTCGATAGCTGCAATAAATAAAAATTCAGATAAAGCAGAATATGCAGCATTAATATTATCGGTAAACGAAATAACTAATTCAAAAACCGACTTATCCTCTTCCGTAAAAAATCAATTCTTTGATCTAGAGTATGAAATTCCGGGATTCATTTTCAGATGTTCTAACGATAGAAAATGGACAATGAAATTTTTAAGTGATAAATGCAGAGATATTACAGGATATAAACCATCTGAACTTATTGAAAATAAAAAAATCGCTTTCAATGAAGTGATACATCCGGATTATAGAAAGATAGTCTGGGATAAGTGGCAAAAGGTATTAAAGGAAAAGAAACATTTTGAATTCGAGTATCCAATTATAACCAAGGGAAAAGAAACCAGATGGATCTGGGAGCGTGGCAAAGGTATTTATTCTGAAAAAGGTAAAGTTTTATATCTTGAAGGTTTTATAACCGATATAACAGAAAGAAAAAATACCGAAACAATGCTTTTATTAAAAAACATAGTTTTCGAATCAGCTATTTCAGCTAATAGTATTTCTGATATAAAAGGACATATTACAAATGTTAATCAGGCATTTCTGAATCTTTGGGGTTATAAGCACAAATCTGAAGTCAATGGCAGACATATATCATACTTTTTGAGAGATAAGAATGTTGCAAGACATATAATCAGGAAATTAAATGAAAATGGACAGTGGGACGGTGAATATTACGCACTTAAAAAAGATGGTTCTGTTTTTATTGCTTATGGAATGGCAACTGTGATATATGATTCTATCGGAAAAAAAATCGGATTTCAGTCATCTGTTATTGATATTACTGAGAAAAAAGCAATTGAAAATGAAGCTGAAAGAAATCGTAATAGAATGCAGCTTTTTGTTGAAGGTACCCCGCATTTGTTCTTTTATGTACAAGATAAGAATGGATACATTGAATATGTTTCACCATCAGTAGAAAACATAACAGGATATAAAGTATCTGAATGGCTGAATCAAAAAAACTGGTTTGCAACTAAATCAGCAATAAATCGTGAAGCTAAAGCAAGAACTTATAAACATCTCTCAGGAATAATAGACACTTCGCCGGTTTATGTAGAAATAAGACACGCTAATAAAGAAATAGTTAAACTTGAAGTATATGAACGACCAATCTTTAAAGATGGAAAAGTAGTTGGCTTGCGGGGTGTTGCACACGATATAACAGAGAAATTAAAATCTGATGAAAGACTGAGATTAAGTGAGTTAAGTTATAAAAACATACTTGATAGTATTACTGAAGCAATTTATATACAAGATGAAAACGGTGTGTTCTTGGATGTTAATGAAGGCGCTGCTATGATGTATGGTTATGATAAACAAACACTGATCGGAAAAACTCCGGAATTTATAAGTGCACCAAATCGTAATGATTTTAATGAAATTATGATTGCAGTAAAAAAGGCTTTAACAGGTAAAAAGCAGCAATTTGAATTCTGGGGCAAAAGAAAAAACGGTGAGGAATTTTTAAAAGATGTCCGATTATATCCTGGAACATATTTTAATAAAAAAGTTGTTATTGCTGTTGCTTCTGATATTACTGAAAAGAAAATATCCGAAAAACTATTACAGGAAAGTGAAGAGAAATACAGAACGCTTGCAGAAAATGTAAATGATGCTATTTATCTGATAGATAGAAACGGATATTTCTCATATATAAGCTCGGTAGTTAAAAATATTCTTGGTTATGAAGCGGATGATTTAATCGGGAAAAGATTAATTGATTTCATCTACTCCGAAGACAAAAAACTGATACCGCAGCAATTAAGGAGAATTATTACAAATACATTTGAACCAACTGATTACCGTTTAATTGATAAATCAGGCGCAGCACATTGGGTAAGAAGTTCAGGAAATGCTATTTACGATAATGGAAAAATTGCCGGCTTTCTTGGAGTAATGATTGATATAAATAAAGAAAAGGTTTTTGAACAAAGGTTAAAACTTTCTGAAGAACGCTACAGAATAATCTCAAATCTTACCAGCGATTATTTATTTTCAACAATTGTTAATGAAGATGGAAAGCATCAAATGGAATGGATTGCCGGATCTTTTGAAAAAATAACCGGCTATACAATGGAAGAATACCGTAAAATTGGCGGCTGGAGAGCAACATTACTGCCCGATGAACTGGAAAAAGATAATATTGATATTGAAAGCCTGAAACAAAATCAAAAAGTTGATCGTGAAGTTAAAACATACCATAAAGATGGTTCAATTGTTTGGGTAAGAACTTATGCACAGCCTTTGTGGGATGAAAAAACTAATAAGTTAAGGGGAGTTTATGGAGCAGTTCAGGATATTACTGAACAGAAGAAAAATGAAGAATCTATCAGGCTGATGGCACATATGCTTGATATTGCACCAAATCAAATAACAGTGCATGATTTTAATGGTAATTTCCTTTATGTAAACAAGAATGCAGCTAAAATGCATAATTACACTATTGAAGAATTTATGCGATTGAACTTAAGTGATATTGATTCATCTGCAAGTTCAACAAAGATAGCTGAGCGAATGAATATCATCGATAGAGTTGGTGAAGCTTTTTTTGAAGTTACCCACTACAGAAAAGATAATACTGAAATTCCTTTGGAAATTTATGCAAAGAAAGTTGACTGGGCAGGAGTAACTGCAATTTTAAGCATCGGTACTGATATAACTGAAAGAAAAAAAGCAATCAGTGAATTAAAAGCTGAACGTGATCTTTTTTCTTCCGGACCTGTCAGCACAATAATCTGGGATCCAACAGAAAATTGGCTTGTTAAATATGTATCTTCTAATATTCAGGAGGTAATAGGATATACAAATGAATTTATGACTAATCCGAAATTTAATTATATATCAATTTTACACCCTGATGATGTAGAAAACTTTATAAGTGAGATTAGTTATAATTTAGAAAATAAAATAGATACATATGAACAGTCTTACAGAGTAAAACACAAAAATGGCTATTATATATGGCTTTATGATTACACAAGGATTGTAAGAGATAGTAAAGGAAATATTACTGAAGTAAAGGGTTATTTGTTTGATCAGACTAATTTGAAAAATGCTCAGCAGGAAATTGAAAATCAGAAACAAAGGCTTACAAATATTATTGAAGGAACTAACGTAGGTACGTGGGAATGGAATATACAAACCGGTGAAGCTGTATTTAATGAAAGATGGGCTGAAATAAGCGGTTATACTCTTGATGAACTAAAACCGCTTTCTATAAAAACCTGGCTAAATATCATTCATCCTGATGACCTGATTAAAAGTGAAGAATTATTAAAAAAACATTTTAAAGGAAAATCAGAATATTTTGAATGCGAAGTAAGAATCAGACACCGCGAAGGACACTGGGTTTGGACATTAGATAAAGGAAAAGTAGTTTCAAGAACTCCTGATAACAAAGCACTGATGATGTTTGGAACTCATCAGGATATCACCGAAAGAAAAAGAGCAGAAATATTACAGCATATTCAATATAAAGTTGCTGATGCTGCTGTATCATCTATAAGGTTAACAGATTTGTTTGAATCAATCAGGCTTGAGCTTTCAACTATAATGAATGTGAATAATTTTTTTATTGCTCTCTATGATGAAACAACCGGCATGCTTCGATCGGATATTAGTAAAGATGAAAAAGAAGAAATTCCATATTGGCCTGCCAAAGGATCAATGACCGGATATGTTATCGAACAAAAAAAATCAGTATTGGTTAACAGGAAACAAATAAATTTTCTGATTGATAGCGGAATTGCCGGAATGATAGGAACAATACCGGAAATATGGCTGGGAGTTCCATTTAGAATCGGCGGTAAAGTAATTGGTGTAATGGTTGTTCAAAGCTATGATAATCCAAATGCTTACGATCAGAACAGCGTTGAAATTTTAGAAATAGTTGCACACGAGTTAAGTATTTTTATCCAGCGTAAACGTGCTGAAGAAGAATCGCAAAAACTCTCTAAAGCAATTATTCAGAGTCCTGCAAGTATTATAATAACTGATCCGAATGGAATAATTGAATATGTAAATCCAAAGTTCACAGAAGTATCAGGCTACACACTTGAAGAAGTAAAAGGTAAAACTCCAAATATCCTTCAATCAGATGAACACCAAAAAGAATTTTTTGCTCAGTTATGGCAAACTATTTCGTTGGGCAAAGAATGGCAAGGTGAAATTAAGAATAGAAAAAAGAACGGAGATTTTTATTGGGAGACTTCAATTATCTCTCCGATTTACAATGATGAAGGAAATATAATCAACTATCTTGCAATCAATGAAGATATTACTGAAAAGAAAAAAATGATCGAAGAGCTTATCATAGCTAAAGAAGAAGCTGAAGAGATGAACAGGGTTAAATCAAATTTCTTTGCTAATATGAGTCATGAACTTAGAACACCGATGGTTGGGATATTGGGATTTTCTGAAATGTTGATGAATGAATTTAAGGATAATCCTGATTATCACACGATGATCAAATCGATAAATACTTCAGGACAACGTCTGCTCGAAACACTAAATATGATTCTGAATATTTCAAAGCTTGAATCTGCTAAAGTAGAACCGGTTTTAACGATTACAAATATTATCCCGATAATTCAGGAAAGTTATCAGTTCTTTGAAAGCGCAGTTTTAAAGAAAAATCTTAAATATGAATTAAACATCTCAACTGATGAAATTTTATGCAGAGTTGATTCATTCTTGTTACTAAGCATTATTAATAATCTTATCAATAACGCAATAAAATTTACTTCTTCCGGATCAATTACTGTTACAGTTAAAATATTAAACAAAGAAGCCTTCATCAGTGTTAGTGATAGCGGTGTTGGGATCTCGCAGGAAAAATTAAAACTTATCTGGGAAGAATTCAGACAGGCAAGTGAAGGTTACAACAGAAATTTTGAAGGTACCGGACTTGGATTAACCATTTCTAAACGTTATACGGAACTAATGAATGGTAAAATCGATGTTGAAAGTGTAATTGATAAAGGAACAACATTTATTATTACTTTCCCTCTGGCTGAAGAAGTTAGTGAAAAAACATCAGAATCTGCTACCGCTGAGATCATTTCTGATCAGCAAAAGACAGTAAAGGCTTTTACAAAAATTCTTTATGTGGAGGATGATGAAGTTTCGATTAAGCTGGTCAGGACAATCACAAAAGGACAATATGAAGTTGATGTTGCAAAAGATGCCGATCAGGCTTTATCACAGATTAATAATAATGAATATAAATTGATTCTTATGGATATAAATCTGCATAAAGGTATGGATGGCATTGAACTTACCAGACTTATCAGACAAAATGATAATTATAAAGATATTCCAATTGTAGCCTTAACTGCTTACGCAATGGGTCATGAGAAAAATGAATTTTTAGCAAAAGGTATGACACATTATCTTTCAAAACCTTTTAGACGGATACAGCTTCTTGATCTTTTAAATGAAGCCATTAAATAAAAATCAGACATAAAGCAATGCGAAATTTTATTTTCATTCTTTTCATAAACACTTTTTTATTAAACGCTCAACAAATTTTTTCTCCGGATAATTATCTTCAACTTATTTTTAAACTTGTAGATAGTAAACCTGTTTATTTGTTAAACTATAAACAAAAGCCAATCATAAAAGAAAGCACACTTGGTATTGATCTGAATGATCAGCCTGATTTTATTGATGGATTTACTATTGAGAAAACTGATACTTTAACTTTTTATGAAAACTGGCAGCCTGTTTGGGGTGAGCAAAGTACCATTACAAATTATTATAAAGAGCTTAAAATTACGTTAAGTCAGATGGTTCCTGAAAAAAGAATTATGATAATTACATTTCGCTTATTTAATGATGGACTTGGATTCAGGTATGAATTTCCACAACAAAATAATTTGAACTATTTTGTTTTAAAAGAAGAATACACAACCTTTGCATTAACAGGCGATCATAAAGCTTTTTGGATTCCCGGTGATTACGACAGCCAGGAATATACTTACACTACTTCCCTGCTTTCTCAAGTGGATGCAACCAAAGGATCAGGCTTTGATGAAATAAATACCAAGAATATTCCCGGACCAGATTATATTCAAACACCACTAATGCTAAAAACTTCTGACGGAATTTTCATTAACATTCATGAAGCAGCTTTATCAGGATATCCGGTAATGTATGTTAAAGTTGATAAAAAGTGTTACTCTTTACAATCTCATCTTTGTCCTGATGCTGTTGGTAATAAAGCTTACATTCAAACTCCATTTACAACTCCGTGGAGAACAATAATTGTAAGTGATAAAGCTGAAAAAATCCTTGAATCTAAATTGATTCTTAATTTAAATGAACCAACAGGGTTTAAAGATGTAAGCTGGATAAAGCCGCAAAAATATATTGGTATCTGGTGGGGCATGCATGTTGGAACAATGAGCTGGAGTTACGGCAACCTTGACAATGTTCATCTTAATACTATTGATTGGAATAATGTAAAACCAAATGGCATGCACGGTGCAACAACAGAAAATACTAAACAGTATATTGACTTTGCATCAAAATACGGTATAGATGCAGTATTGATTGAAGGTTGGAATATCGGTTGGGAAGATTGGTTTGGCAAATGGAAAGAAGAAGTTTTTGACTTCGTAACTCCTTATCCTGATTTTGATATTGAATATCTGTCGGATTACGCAAAGCAAAAAAATGTAGAGCTGATAATGCATCATGAAACTTCTTCATCTGTAACCAATTATGAGCGAAGATTAGATGATGCATTTTCTTATATGAAAAAATATGGTTATGATGCCGTAAAAACAGGTTATGTCGGTCCAATAATACCCCGCGGCGAACATCACGACGGACAGTGGATGATAAATCATTTCTTACGAGTTGTAGAGAAAGCGCAGCAATATAAAATAATGGTTGACTCACACGAATCTGTTCGCCCAACAGGATTGCATCGTACTTATCCCAACTGGCTTACATCTGAAGCCGCAAGAGGAAATGAGTTTAATGCCTGGAGTAAAGGAAATCCGCCTGAACATGAAACCATCTTACCTTTTACACGACTAATTGGCGGACCAATGGATTATACGCCGGGAATATTTCAAATTAAAATAGATTATTATAATCCTGATAGTAAATTTCAGGTGCACACAACGCTTGCAAAGCAATTAGCTTTATATGTTACTATTTATTCTCCGTTACAAATGGCTGCTGATCTGCCTGAAAATTATGAAAGATTTTCTGATGCTTTTCAATTTATTGTTGATGTTCCTGTTGATTGGAGTGAAACTAAAGTATTGAAAGCTGAGCCGGGTGATTATGTTATCACTGCACGTAAAGATAGAAATTCTGATAACTGGTTTATCGGTGCTATTACTGATGAAGAAGCCAGAGAGTTTAATGTTAAGCTGGATTTTTTAACCGCTGATAAATATGAGATGACAATATATAAAGATGCACCTGATGCAAATTGGAAAACAAACCCCATGAAATATGAAATTGAAAATAAAAAAGTAAAGAAGAATGATATTTTAAAACTTAAACTTGCACCAGGCGGTGGTTGTGCAATTAAACTTAAGCCATTAAAATAATTTTTGATATATCTGTTGAAATTATGTTAGCGAATTTATTTATAAATAAAACTGCCATTAAATAAAAAATGCTATCCTGCTTATTTTTTTCGCAGGATAGCACTAACCTCAATCATTAAATTCAGTAAAACCAGTCAAATAATATTAATTAAATTTATATTTTACTTCATACTATTTACTATAACGACATTTGTCGCCTGGTAAGGTATAAATTAGAACTTAGTTGAAATTTCTTTAATAAAAAAAAGAAGAGACTCCAAATAATTGATAATTTTATATTAACAAAAAAAAAAAATTATAAGCCTGAACTTAAACAATAAAAAGGA
>JAKIZM010000026.1 GCA_022708025.1 Bacteroidota bacterium
GGTTTATGGGGATGTCCGACAACTATTAATAATGTGGAAACAATTACAAATGTTCCGCCTATTATTAATAAGGGATGGGAGTGGTTTTCAAAAATCGGTGAACCAAAACATCCGGGTACAATTTTATTCGGAGTAAGCGGTCACGTAAATAAACCCGGTGTTTACGAATTACCTTCGGGTACATTGCTTACTGATATAATTTACAATTATGCAGGCGGCGTTCCCGGAAATAAAAAAATTCTTTGTGTTATCCCCGGTGGTTCATCAATGCCGCCATTAAGAGGTGATCAGATTGAAGGAGTAAAGATGGATGCTGAATCACTTAAAGCAGCAGGTTCTGCAATTGGTACTGGCGGAGTTATGGTAATGGATGAAGATACTGATCTTGTTAAAGTTCTTTCAAGAATTTCAAAATTCTATCATCATGAAAGCTGTGGACAATGTACTCCTTGCCGCGAAGGAACAGGCTGGCTTGACAGAATACAGCAAAGAATGGTTGCAGGTAAAGGTTCTGTAACTGATCTTGATTTACTTGTTACGGTTGCAAGTCAGATTGAAGGAAATACAATTTGTGCTTTGGGAGAAGCTGCTGCCTGGCCGGTTAGATTTATGATTACAAGATTCAGAGATTATTTTGAAGCAAGAGTGAGCAAAGAAGTTGATCTTGCAGTTGCTAATAAAGTTCATTCAATGAGGCATACTGCTTTTCCGCTTGCTGATATAAAACATTAATTATTTTTATTACAAATCCTCTCAATTTCTGAGAGGATTTTTTGTTTTAAAAAGTTTCGGTTTATTTAGTTCACTTTCCTCTTAAGATGTGTTAAAATGCACATATATTGAACTGTTTTGAATTGCTAATAAAATACCGTTTAGGTAATTTTGCTCATACTTATTTTCTAGAATAACTTAATTTAAAGGAGTAATAAAATGGCTATTAAAATTGGAATTAACGGATTTGGCAGAATCGGAAGACTTGTTTTCAGAAGAGCTATGGAGCTCGGCGGTTTCGATTTTGTTGGTATTAATGATTTAACAAATGCTGCTACACTTGCTCATTTATTAAAATATGATTCTGTACATCGCAGATTTAATGGTGAAGTTAAAGTTGAAGGAAATGACTTAATTGTTAATGGTGATAGAATTAAAATTACTGCTGAAAAAGATCCATCTAAATTAAACTGGAAAGATGTTGATGTTGTAATTGAATCAACCGGGGTTTTCAGAGATAAAGAAAGCTGTCTGAATCATATTAAAGCTGGTGCTAAAAAAGTTTTGCTTACAGTTCCTGCAAAAGGTGAAATCGATGCAATGGTTGTGCTCGGAGTTAATGATCATATTTTAACAGGTAAAGAACAGGTTGTTTCAAATGCATCCTGTACAACAAACTGTCTAGCACCGATGGTAAAGGTATTAAACGATACTTTCGGTATTGAGCATGGTTTTATGACCACAGTTCACGCTTATACAAACGATCAAAGACTTCTTGATTTACCACACAGTGATTTAAGAAGAGCAAGAGCTGCAGCAGTTTCAATTATTCCTACAAGTACAGGTGCAGCAAAAGCAATTGATAAAATAATTCCTGAGCTGAAAGGAAAACTAAACGGCAACTCTTTAAGAGTTCCTGTGCCAGATGGTTCAATAACCGATTTTGTTGCTGTTCTTAAAAAAGATGTTACTGTTGAACAGGTTAATGATGCTTTTAAGAAAGCTGCTGATACTGTATCATTAAAAGGAATACTTGAATATACCGAAGATCATTTGGTTTCTGCAGATATTATCGGTTCAACCGCTTCAGTTATATTCGATTCAAAATCAACAATGACAAATGGAAATCTTGTTAAAGTTGTTGGCTGGTACGATAATGAATACGGATATTCCTGCAGAGTTGTTGATCTGGTTAAGAAAATTGCAAAATAAATTTTAATTACAGCTATGACAGATTTATAAAATTCTGTCATAGCTTTTTTAATAAGTAAAGTATAAGTATGAATAAACTTTCAATTGATAAAGTTGAACTTAAAGGAGAACGTGTTTTAGTACGTGTTGACTTTAATGTTCCGCTTGATGAAAATTTAAATATAACAGATGATACAAGAATCACTGAATCGCTTCCTACAATCAAGAAAATTATTTCTGAAGGCGGTAAAGCAATTCTGATGAGCCATTTGGGAAGACCGAAAGGCGGACCAAATCCTAAATACAGTTTAAAACCTGCTGCAAAAAGATTAAGTGAACTGTTAGGAAAAGATGTTAAACTTGCTCCTGATTGTATTGGTGCTGAAACCAAAGCAATGGTTGATGCAATGAATAATGGCGATGTATTGATTCTTGAAAATGTTCGCTTTCATCCTGAAGAAGAAAAAAACGATCCCGAATTTGCAAAACAATTAGCTGAGCTTGGCGATGTTTATATAAACGACGCATTCGGTAGTGCACATCGTGCACATGCTTCTACAGAAGGTATTACAAAATATATCAAAATATGTGCTGCCGGTTATTTGATGCAGAAAGAGCTTGATTATCTTGGCGGTGCTATTTCAAATCCAAAGCGTCCTTATGTTGCTATTCTTGGCGGTTCAAAAATATCCGGTAAGATTGATGTTATAAATAATCTTCTTGACAAGGTTGATACATTAATTGTTGGCGGCGGAATGGCTTTTACATTTTATAAGGCTGAAGGTAAAGAGATCGGTACATCATTGCTTGAAGCTGAAAAAATTGATCTTGCAAAAGAAGTTTTAAATAATGCAAAGAAATCTGGAGTAAAATTTCTTCTGCCGGTTGATGTGGTAGTAGCAAGTGAGTTTAAAAATGATTCACCTTCATCAGTTGTAAGTGTTGATAAAATTCCTGCTGACAAAATGGGATTGGATATCGGTCCCGAAACTGTTAAGTTATTCTCGGCAGAAATTGCTAATGCTAAAACAGTAGTATGGAACGGACCAATGGGCGTTTTTGAAATGGACAATTTTGCAAAAGGAACTAATACAATTGCGCAGGCATTGGCTGATGTAACAGCTAAAGGTGCTATTACTGTTATTGGCGGTGGCGATAGTGCTGCTGCAATTACAAAAGCCGGATTGAAAGAAAAAGTTTCGCATGTTTCAACTGGTGGCGGAGCTTCTTTAGAATTTCTGGAAGGTAAAGTTTTGCCAGGTGTTGTAGCTTTAAATGATGTTAAATAAATAAAGGTTAAGTGTGAATAATTATTATCGCCCGAGAGGCTTCGGCGGATTTTTTACATTTCCACCTGTCATTAAGAATTTATTGATTATAAATGCAATTGTTTTCTTTATACAGATGCTTTTTAACAATATTTCTTTTGATGGTTATCCGGGATGGTATATTTTAAATAAATGGTTTGCGTTAAATCCAATCTCAGGATACGATGCTGCTGATAAACCATTTAACTTTCAGGTCTGGCAATTAATTACTTACCAGTTTATGCACGGAGGATTCTGGCATATCTTCTTTAATATGTTTATGCTGTGGATGTTTGGTGCAAGTATCGAAGAAATTTTTGGTTCGAAGAAGTTTTTAACTTTTTATCTCCTTGCAGGTGTAAGTGCAGGATTATTCCAGTTGTTTATAACACCGCTTTTAGGTGGTCAGGGAGCTGTAACAATTGGTGCGTCTGGAGCAATATATGGTGTTATGATAGCCTTTGCACTTTTCTTTCCGGATAGTCTCATATTTATATATTTCCTGTTTCCGGTTAAAGCAAAATACTTTATCGGTTTTATGATTGCACTCGAATTTCTTGCTGTTGATAGTGCTTCAAGTGGTGTTGCACATTTAGCACATTTAGGCGGAGCAATTTTTGCTTTCCTCTATATTATGTTCGATAAGAACAGTTATGTTTCACTAAAAAGTGTATTTAAAAAATCTTATTACTATAAACCTAAATCGAACAATAATATTTTCCACAACCCTTTCAGTAAACAAAATTCGGTTAAGAGTGATATTGAAGACGCTGATTTTTATGAGATTGGTCAGAAGAAAGAAGACGAGGTAACTCAGGAAGAGATAGATAAAATTCTTGATAAGATAAGTCAAACCGGTTATCAGAATCTTACTGAAAAAGAAAAGAAAATTTTATTTCAGGCAAGCAAAAAAATGAAATGAGATTTTATAAAACTTTTTTAATTGTTTTGTCAATATCTCTGCTTTTTATTATTCAAGGTTGTTCCGAATCCTCACCTGTAGATGAAAAGACACTTGTTAAAGTTTATGCCGAGATGATAATTATGCAGGACTCATCAAAATTAAATGATATCGAAATACAAAAGAAAGTTCTAACTGAATTTAACATCTCAACATCTGACTATGAAAAGTCAGTTAATTTTCTCAAAGAAAAACCTGAAAGATGGCAGAACTTTTACGATAGCGTGATTGTTTATCTGCAAAAATTAGAACCGCTTCCTAAGACTTCTGATGAAAAAGTTTTGCCAAAGCGACCCTTATCTCCGGAAAAGAAAATTCTTTAGGCAATTTTTCTCTTAGTGTTTTTAAATCTTTAATGCCTTTTTTATAAAACACATTTATTTTTTCAAATTTATCAGAATCAATTATCGAACTGATATCTGTCTCAGGGATATAAGAGATTATTGTTTCGATCTGCATTGAAACAACTGCCTCAGTTAGTCTGCGTAACTGTGCTATTTCATTCAAAGAATATTTTTGTTTTAAAAGCTTATATGTTTCAGTTATGTTTTTCGGAATCACATTTTCAGTAATCTGTTCACTTTTTTTAATTAAAGATGGATTATTAATAACTTCAAGCAGTTCATTACCTATCTTGTTAAACATTCGTTCATTAAATCCATCAATAGTAAGCAGTTCAATTTTGCTTTTAGGTTTTTGCTGTGCAATTTTGGAAAGCACGCTGTCAGGACAAATTATTGCAGGCGATTGTAAAAATCTTTTTGATGCACTTTCACGGACTTCCCTTAGTAAATGAAATAACTCAATATTCTTATCAATTATTTCTTCACTCTTTACCGAATTACTGCTATCCGTTGTTTCAGTTGAATTGTTGACCGCACAATACAACAGGTTTTTACCTTTATAGGTAGTTGTAACTTTATTCTCTTTCAATAATGATTTTAGGGCAAAGTTCAGATCATCTTTATTATATGCTTTTAGAATACCAAGATGTTGAAGTTTTAGAAAATCATCTTTTTTTGTTTTACCAAGCATTATATTAAAAATATTTTTATCACTTAAAGAAAGTTTTGTTTGAGAAAGCAGTTCAAATATTTTCTCTTTCAGATAATCAACAGAATTAGTCTGAAACTGATTTGTCTTTAAACAATTATCACATTTACCGCAGGAGTAATTTTCAGTTTTCTCACCAAAATAATTAAGTATAAATCTGAATCTGCAGCCATCATAGTAAACAAAATTAGTTATCGCATCCAATTTTTGTTTTGCATTGATATAGAATTCATTGATGTGCTTAAAATTAAGATTGATATCAGAAGGTTTTACTCTTGGTTTAAGAAGTGTAATAGTTTCCTTTGTACTGCTTTTTGAAAATTCAATAATTCCCAGATATTCTAATGTTGTTAATGAAGATTGGATTTCTTCTTCAGTTAATCCTGAATTTAATTTTAACTGTTCGAGATCAATCTTTATGAGTCTGGCGAAAATATCTCTGCCATAAAATTTTAAAAGAGATATTAGTAAATCTTTTATTAAAACATTCGAAGTGTTTTTTATAAATTTCTTTAATCTGCTTTCATCAAATAATATTTTAAGTTTATTTGAATAATTATAAGCTGAATTTGATTTTAAATAACCTGATTCAGTTAAATAGTTTATTGCCGAATTAATTATTGCCGGATTTAAGTCCTGCTTTGTATGTATTTTTATGTAAGATAAATCAATTTTAATACTATCCGATGGTAATGAACCAACTGCTACTCTGGCATAATCGCAAATTGCATTATAAATCTTTATAACTGTTTCTTTATCAGGATAAGAATTGTTTATAAAATATTCTTGTATATAAATATCGCCTTCGTCAAATAATAAGAATACGTGTGAAAATTTTCCGTCTCTTCCGGCTCTGCCAATCTCCTGATAATAATTTTCTATAGTTCCCGGAGTATTATAATGAATTACTAATCTGATATCTTTTTTATCAATGCCCATTCCGAAAGCGTTTGTTGCAACGATAATAGGCAGCCGGTCTTCAATAAAATCTTCCTGAATTTTTTTTCTGATTATCGGATCTAAACCTGCGTGATAATATTCGCAGTTCAACTTATTTATTTTAAGATATTCACTAAGTTCTTCAGCTTTTTTTCTGGATGATGTATAAATGATAGCTGAACCTTTGTATTGCTGACAAAGCTGCAGACATCTTTCTTTTTTCTTTTTGGTTATTTCTGCATTTATAAAGAGGTTTTCTCTTTCAAATCCTTTAATAATCAGTTTTGAATTTTTAAGTTCTAACTGTTTGATAATATCTTTTACTACTTCGGGGGTTGCGGTGGCGGTAAAAGCAGAAACTTTTTTGATACCGGTAAATTTTATAAAGTCTTTTATCTTAGTATAACTTGGTCTGAAATTGTGTCCCCACTGACTGATGCAATGAGCTTCGTCCACAAATAAATAATTTGGATTAAGAGATTTAAGCCTGTTTGCAAATTCGGAATTTTCTAACCTTTCAGGTGCAACATAAACTATTTTGATTTTACCATATTTTATGTTTTGCAAAACCCCTTCAACTTCTTTATCGGTTTGAGTGCTATTAATAAAAGCTGCTATTTCGTGAGTCTTATTTAATGAATCGACCTGATCTTTCATAAGTGCGATAAGAGGTGATATAACTATAGTATAGTCATCGCCGATAATTGCCGGAATCTGAAAACATAAAGATTTGCCCGCACCGGTTGGCAGAATGGCTAATACATTAGTACCTGAGATTATTTCGTTGATAATCTCTTCCTGCCCGGGCCTAAAACTATCGTAATTGAAATATTTTTTTAAGGCTTGTTCGGTTGTCATTATTTTAATAATCTTACAAATATCATCTGGCAAAAATAATAGTTACTTTTCCTGCCAACTATAAATAATTATAATAGATTTAATTGAAAGATACTAATTTTCCCTAACTCAATTATTCTTATTACAATGGGTTCTGATTATGAATAATATTTTATTAAATCACTGTCAATATTCTTTGACAGCCTCTTTTTTATTGTTAATTTTGTGCATTAAAAATTGATTGAATTAAGTAATTAGATGTTCTGTTCTTTTCTAAAATATTCACAAATACCAATCGGTTCATATTTAATAATTTTATGAGAAAAGTACCAGTTACCTTTTAAGATTAAATAAGCATTTGTGAATTTCTTCAGTAAAAAATAAAATATTTTTAATTGTTTAAAGACAGTCAATTTCAATAATTTCAATGTAGTATTTTAACAGGGAACATTATGGCAGAAGGAAAATTACGATTAGAAGATTTACTTGATTCTTCAATGTCAGCAAGTGTAGATGAAGGAAGAATTAATAATGTCGCAATCATTGGGGCAGGTATAATGGGGCAGGGAATTGCTCAAACCGTTGCAGGTATGGGCTTGGAAGTAACTGTTCTTGAAATAAATAATGAAAAGCTTGAAACAGCAAAGGCTCAGCTTACTGAGTCAATAGACAGAGAAATCAAACGATGGGCTATGACAAAATCTGATAAGAAATCTATCTTTAGCAGAATCAGATGGGAAACCGATAATAATACAATTAAAGATTGTGAAATTATTATCGAAGCTGTTCAGGAGGATTTCGATCTTAAGGTTAAAGTCTTTCAGGAGCTTGATAAAATTATAAACCCAGATGCGATATTTGTTTCAAACACATCAACATTAAGCTTAACAAAAATTTCTGAATCTATTTCCAGATCAACTAACGTTATTGGTATGCACTTCTTAAATCCTGTTCCTAAAATTCCAATGGTTGAGCTTGTTAAGAGTCTTCATACATCAAATGAAACTGTTTCAAAGGCAAAGGAATTTGCTGCAAGAATTGGTAAGACACCGGTTGAAGTTTATGAATATCCCGGTTTTATAACTACCCGTGCAATTGTTCCGCTTATAAACGAAGCAATGCATATGCTTTTAGAAGGAATTGCAACTGCAAAAGATATTGATACTGCATTAAAGCTCGGATATAATTTTCAATACGGTCCTTTAGAAATGGCTGATGCAATGGGACTTGATGAAGTTTTAACCTGGATGGAAACACTATGGAAGACATTAGGCGAGCCAAGATATAGACCTAATCCTATGATACGTAAATTTGTACGTGAAAGAAGGTTAGGTAAAAAAACCGGCGAAGGTATTTTCAAATACGATGAGCACGGCAACAAAATCAATTAATCTTTAACTCTGGAAAAAATATGAAAGTTTTAGTTTTAAATAGCGGCAGTTCTTCAATTAAATATCAGTTTATTGATACCGAAAAAAAAGTTGCTCTTGCCAAAGGTCTGGTTGATCGTATTGGAATGGCAGGCGCTGTTTTGTCTCATCAAAGATATGATGGTGATAAAATTAAAATAGCAGGAGAAATATTAGATCATCAGATTGCAGTTGAATATGTGCTTGGTGTAATGCTAAGTAAAAATCATGGTGTTATAGATGATAAGAAAGATATAGAAGCAGTTGGACATCGTGTTGTTCACGGAGGTGAATCATTTACCGGATCTGTTTTTATTTCCGATGAAGTTGTTAAAGTTTTACAGGATAATATTGAACTGGCTCCGCTGCATAATCCTCCAAATATTAAAGGTATTCAGGCTTGTCAGCGAATATTGCCGGATACACCTCAATGCGGTGTTTTTGATACAGCATTTCATTCCCAAATGCCGCCGAAAGCATATTTATACGGAATACCTTATGAGTTGTACAAAAAATATAAGATCAGAAGATATGGATTTCACGGAACATCACATTTATATGTATCACAAAGAGCGGCTGAGTTTCTTGGTAAAGATTATAATCAATTAAAGATAATCACAGCCCATTTGGGTAATGGCTGTAGTATAACTGCAGTAAAACACGGAAAGTCTATTGATACATCTATGGGATTTACACCTCTTGAAGGTTTATTAATGGGAACACGCAGCGGTGATCTTGATCCATCTTTAATACTTTATATTATGGGCAAAGAAGGATTAACAATCGGAGAAGCAAATACTTTGCTTAATAAACACAGCGGTCTAATAGGTATCAGCGGTGAAAGCAGCGATATGCGTGAAATTCTATCAGCTGTTAAAGATAATCAGCAAAGGGCAAAGTGGGCTTTTG
Organism: Bacteroidota bacterium; assembly: GCA_022708025.1. Lineage (GTDB taxonomy): Bacteria > Bacteroidota > Ignavibacteria > Ignavibacteriales > Ignavibacteriaceae > IGN3. Next base: position 9,318 of record JAKIZM010000026.1, read on the forward strand.
AAATATTTGCTTACCGAATTAGAAAATATATCGGAGCTTATGCTGCTGCAATGGGTGGTTTGGACGCTCTTGTTTTTACAGGCGGAATTGGTGAAAATGCAAAAGAAGTCAGAGAAGAAATATGTAAAGATCTTGGATTTCTTGGAATTGAATTAGATGAAATGAAAAACAATAGTGGTGAAGAGTTTATTTCAAAATCAGATTCCAGAGTTGCAGTATTAAGAATTCCAACTAATGAAGAGTTGGTTATTGCAATGGATACTGCAGAGATTGTTTCCAAGATGAAATAATTTAAAGAATACAACAAAATTGTATGTGATAACCTTATTTAAAAATTACTTAGGTTAATTTTGGAATTAGGAATAAGAGGTAAAACTGCGCTGATTACAGCCTCAAGTAAAGGCATTGGTAAAGCTATTGCTGAAGGTTTTGCAGCAGAAGGCTGTAATGTAGCAATCTGTTCCCGCACAAAAACAAATCTTATTGAAACAGCTCGAGAAATAAAACTTAAATATGGAATAGAACCATTCTGGGGTATCTGCGATATCAGTCAGCAAAAAGATATTGATAATTTTCTAAGTGCCGTTCAAAAGCAGTTTGGTACTATTGATATCTTAGTTAATAACTGCGGTGGTCCGATCCCTGGTTTTTTCAAAGAATTATCTGAAGAAGACTGGGAAAATGCTTATAAACAAGTGCTATTAAGCGTTATCAGGTTTACCAATTTTGTTTTGCCAAAAATGATAGAGCAGGAATGGGGTAGGGTTATAAATATCACATCTGTTTCAGTTAAGCAACCTGTACATAATCTGATGCTTTCTAATTCATTCCGTTCTGGTGTTACAGGTTTTGCAAAATCTCTAAGCAATGAAGTTGGTAACAGAAATATAACAGTAAACAATATAGCTCCTGGTTATACATTAACAAACAGAATTTATGAATTAGCAGTTAATCGTGGAAAAATTTCAGGTAAATCGCATGAAGAAATTTTAACTGATATGGTTAGAGATGTTCCTATGAATCGATTAGGCAGTCCTGATGAAATTGCAGCTATGGTGGTCTTTTTAGCTTCACAAAGAGCAAGTTATATTACCGGAACTACAATCCCGATTGATGGCGGATTAACAAAATCGTTGTTTTAATATTTATTGACTTACTGAGGATGGGAGTTTAAAAGAAAAAAACCTCTCAACATAGAGAGGCTTTTTCCACTAACCAATGAACATTATGCTTCCCAAAAACTAAATTAATTATCTTAAACTAAAATTGGCGAACCATTTGCGAGGTAATAGTTCTGATCACCTCTTATCTCGAAACTCTTAATTGCTTCATCTAAAGTGTTATACATATTAAATACATTCAGAGTCCCAACTTTTTCCATCAATGCCTTAGCTACTTCATCCGGTTTTACGATACGGATATCACCATTAATTTTTGCGCTTGATTTCAATGCTAAAACTAAAGCACCTAAAAAAGTGGAATCAATGAATTCACATCTGCTTATATCTACGATAATTTTTTGCTGCTTATGGGCAGAAATTAGCTCATCAAGGTTTTTCTTTAACACATTTGCTTCTCTATAGGTTGCACGACTTAAGTTAACAACTTGAATGACGATATCGTTAATATGCAGCCTTTCGAAATCTTCTGGAATCGCCCTCATAATTTTATCTCTCCTTAATTAAAATAAGATTATTATCCCCATTTTTTTGAAATAGTTTAAGCATGCACAAGGTAAAAAATGACAAAATTTGTTCCATACTTGTTATTTCAATTTTTATTAAATTTTGCATACGAATATTGAATATTGCCTCATTTTGATATGAAAAGTGATTTTCAATTTCATTTTGAAATCATAAAAATGAATAAATTTAGCCGTTTACTTAATGCATCATTCATCAGATAATACCATCAATTATTTTAATTTGACAAGAGATCATTACGAAAATTTTCCTGTTGCCTCTTTTCTGATCCCAAAAAATTATCGAAAAGAAATTGCAATTGTTTATTGGTTTGCAAGAACTGCTGACGACATCGCCGATGAAGGTGAGTTTAGTTCTAACTACAGACTTGAAAAATTAGAGCAATTTGAAAAACAATTTCTTGAATCAATAGAAAAAGGATCTGATCATCCAAATTTTAATTTGCTTTCATCGGTAATAAAAAAGAATAATTTATCAACTGATTATTTTACTGATCTGCTATCAGCTTTTAAGCAGGATGTAATAAAAACCCGATATAACAATTATCACGAAGTTTTGGATTATTGCAAGCGATCTGCAAATCCGGTTGGCAGGATACTACTGGGATTATTTAAAGTTCACGATGCGGAAGCAATTAAATGTTCTGATAAGATTTGTACAGCTTTGCAACTCACTAATTTTTATCAGGATACATTGCTTGATTTTACAAAGGGGCGTATCTATTACCCGCAGGATGAATTGAAAATGTTTTCTGTCACCGAAAAAATGTTTGAGTTGAAAGAAAATAATCCTAATATTAAAGCGTTGGTAAAATATAATATTGAAAGAGTTCAGCAATTATTTGATGAAGGACGCGATATAAATAATTATCTATCCGGCAGATTCAAATACGAGATAAAATGGACTATATCCGGTGGTGAAAAAATTTTATCAAAGATCAGAAAAAATGATTTTAATGTTTTCGATTATCGTCCGGTATTGAATAAATTTGATTTTATTAAATTACTAATTAAATCTCTGTTTAATGGTAGATTCAGTAAAAGAAATATCTAAAAAAAGCAAAAGCAGTTTTTATTATGCTTTTAATCTTCTTCCTGAAGAAAAGCGCGAGGCTATGAATACTGTTTATGCATTTTGCAGAAAGACTGATGATATTGTTGATGAAAATCTCGATCCGACTGATATAAAATATGAGAAACTCAGAAAGTGGAGAATTGAACTAGAAAAAAGTTTTTCCGGTCACTCAGAATATATTTTACTGAATAAACTCGGAACTACAATTTCTAAATTTAATATTCCTTTAGATCCGTTCTTTGAACTGATTAAAGGAATGGAAATGGATCTTCAAAAAGACCGTTATAAATCATTCGACGATCTTCAGCTTTATTGTTATCGTGTAGCTTCAACAGTTGGACTAATTTGTATTGAAATTTTTGGCTACAAACATTCTTCAACTAAACAATTTGCCATTGATCTTGGTATAGCATTGCAATTAACCAATATTTTGCGGGATATAAGTAAAGATGCTAAGAATGGCAGAATATATCTTCCGCAGGAGGATTTAATTAAGTTCAATTATTCGGAATCAGATTTATTTTCATTTAATTACAATAATAATTTTCGCGAGCTGATGATTTATGAATCTTCAAGAGCAAAAAGCTATTTTAATTTAGCAACTTCCCATCTTAATCTTGAAGACAAAAAGACAATGTTTGCAGCCCGTGCAATGCAGCATATCTATTATAAAATTCTCGAAAAAATTATTGATAAAGATTACGATGTTTATAATAATGAAATTAAAGTGAACAAAATTGAAAAGGTTGGAATAGCTTTAGGTGTTTGGGCTAAGTATAACTTAGTTTATTAAATGAAAAAGTGCCTTATTATCGGCGGCGGAATTTCCGGACTTACCGCAGCATCCTATCTTTCTTCAAAAAAAATTAAAGTTACTGTTTTAGAATCTACACCAAAGCTTGGCGGCAGAGCTTATTCTTTTTTTGATCAGGAAACCCACACAAACCTTGATAATGGACAGCATATAATGATGGGCTGCTTTAAAGATTCATTAGCTCTGATTGATCTCATTGCTGCAAAGGACAACTTCATTTTTCAGAACAAACTTAAGATAGAATTTTTGCACGAGAAATTCGGTAACATTCATCTCAACGCTAACAGATGGTTTTATCCGTTCAATCTACTTTCTGCTTTATTGAATTTTAAAGTTTTTAATTCTCAGGATAAACTTCAGTTATTAAAATTCCTGTTAATACTTCCATTTCAGAGCAAAAGAAAACTAAGTAACATAACTGTTAAACAATGGCTTATTGAATCAAATCAAACTGAAAATCTTATAAAATATTTTTGGGAAATAATTGGTATAGGTGCTCTGAATTCAGGTATAAATAAAGCCTCAGCTTTGTTGTTTTATGAAATTATAACTAAGATTTTTTTTCGCGGAAATTTTGCTTCTACTATCATACTTCAGAAATATGGATTAAGTGAAAGCTTAATTAATCCACTGAGCGATTTTATAATAAAAAATGAAGGCGATATTCTGCTATCAAAAAAAGTTAGCAAATTATTAATCGAAAAAAATATTGTTGTATCAGTTTTAGCCGGCGAGGAAAAGTTTAGTGATTATGATTATGTAATTTCAGCTATTCCGTTATATGCGTTGGAAAGAATAATTGATCTTAATATTCTGAACATTAAAAATCAGTTTGAGTATTCTACAATACTCAATATTCATTTGTGGATAGAAGGACTTAATCTAAAAGAAAAATTCTATGGATTTCTTGATTCACCTTTACATTGGATTTTTGTGAAGGATGAACATTTCAATATTGTTATCAGCAATGCAGATTATCTTACTGAGAAAGAACAGAATGAAATTATGGAAATGGTTATCAGTGAATTGAAAAGATTTTTTCCTATCGCAGATGATGATGTAAAAAAATACAGGATAATTAAAGAAAAAAGAGCTACTTTTATTCCCAATAATAAAGTTAATAAGTTAAGACCGAAGACTGAGACTAACATAAAAAATTTATTTCTTGCCGGGGACTGGACAGATACAGGATTACCAGCAACAATCGAAAGCGCAGTTAAAAGCGGAAGGATTGCAGCAGAAAAAGTTTTAGAAAATATTTAAGAAAAACTATGAACGAAAAAGCAAAATATTATATTCAGAAACTTCAACTAAAAAAGCATCCTGAAGGCGGATATTACAGAGAGATATATCGTGCCGCAGAAATGTTTTATGTTGATTCTCCTCCCAAAGCATTAAAACGAAATGTATCTACATCCATTTATTTTTTGCTGGGAGGTAAACAGATATCAAAATTTCACAAACTTAAATCAGATGAACAATGGCATTTTTATGATGGTTCAGCAATTAGAATTTATGTGATCGATGAAAAAGGGAAGCTTACTGAACATTTATTAGGAGGAAATTTAACGAAAGGGGAATCTTTTCAGCTTATAATAAAAAAACATAATTGGTTTGCTGCTGAATTAGTAAACAAACGGGGTTATGCATTAATTGGTTGTACAGTTGCCCCTGGTTTTGATTTTAATGATTTTGAACTTGCTGGTCGTAATCAAATGCTGATCGAATTTCCGCAGTACGCCGATTTGATAAAAAAGCTTACCTAAAGTTTTAGAACTAAATAAACTACTGAAAATTTACCTTACTTTATTAAGATAAATTAAATATGTTATTTCCCAGAGAAAATTAGACTTAAATAAAATGTTGAATTTATAGTCCATTTTCTCTAATTTTTGCCGCAAAAATAAAAAATAGAGGAATCTTATCGAGAAATTTTTTACGATTATTTTTTTCACTTTATCAGGAAATTCGTATTAAACGCAAGAGAATAAATTTCATAGCTGAAGCAATTCGGATTTTAATAGCTTCTTCTGTGATGTTTTATGCAGGTATCAATCTCGGTTTCGGTTCTGGCTATGAATCGCAGGTTAATGAAGCAATGCTTCAGGCGGCTTGTTTTGAGTTTTTATCATCTCAACAATCATTTGAACTGCCGAATCAATTATCCCCTATACAACAATCTACCGTTCCTGATAAACAAAAAGAAAATTTATCTGTTTTATTTAATGATTACTCTTATCCGGATTCTCCGATAGTTGCAATTGACGATTCCGTTCTTTTTATAAAAGAAGATTCAATACATATTGCTGCTGATTCTCTTCATTTAACTGATTCAACCAAAATATCAGATCCATTTAGTAAGAATATAAAAGTTAATGAGGATTCTTTAAGATTATTCAAAATGTCTTTAGATTCTACTGCACGTTTACAGTACTTCAGATATCAGCGTGAAGATCTTCCCTATACAACATTAGCTCAAAAAAAGAAATCTAAGTTCTTTGTAGAACCATCTCCAACATACAAAACCAGAAAAGTTACAATTGACTCAACCGGAAAGTATGTTGAGATACAGGATATTATTGCAGGTAAACCATCAAAAATAATTCTTCGTGTTCCTCTTGAAGAATATATTGCAGCACGTTTGGAACTTGAAGAAAGAAAAAAATGGGAAGCACTTGGTTATGCTTATGAACTTAAAGAATCAAAAGTAGGTTTAAGTGAATTAATAAAAAGTTTTACTGATTTTGAAATCCCGTTACCAAGTGTTGGTGTATTAAGCATTTTTGGTACTCCAAAGATAAGTTTAAAAATTGGTGGTGCAGTTCAGATTCATGGCGCCTGGAGAAATGAAACTACAGAAGGTGTTACTGCTTCACGATTGGGTAATACCAGAAATGAACCTGATTTTAAACAGCAGGTTCAGATAAATGTGAATGGTACTATTGGTGATAAATTAAATATTTCTGCTGATTGGAATACTGAACGAACATTTGAGTACGAAAATCAGTTAAAAATTAAATATACCGGATATGAAGATGAAATAATTCAGAGTATAGAAGCGGGAAATGTGTCTTTACAAACATCCCCGCTTGTAGGCGGCAGCGAAGCTTTGTTTGGAATTAAAGCTCATTTTAAAATGGGACCGTTTACACTTACAACTATTGCAAGTCAGAAAAAAGGTGAAACCAAAGAAGTACAAGTATCAGGCGGAACATCTGAGACTTCATTTCAGAAAAGAGCTTATGATTATTCAACAAATCATTTCTTTCTTGATACGATTTATGCTTCTCAGACATTGAAGATTTTTGAAAATTATTATGGTAAACCTACTCCGGAGATCAGAAGTGATATGCTTGTTACTGATATTCAGGTCTGGAAATCCATTAATATAATGACACCGAATAAAGCTAATGAGAGAAATGCAAATGTTTTTATTGATTTACGTGATGTAGGTGTAGGTGAGGTTTATCCCCAGAATTATCGTAATGACCTTTCTAATCCAACTCCCGGTAAAACTGATGCAAGCCGCTTTACTCTATTATCCGAAGGTGTGGACTATGTCGTTCATCGGGAAACAGGATTTATAACACTTAAAACAGCTATCAATGAAAATGATATCATTGCTGTAGCTTTCCGCCGGGAAAATGGTCCTGGACCTAATGATGATAGAGTATATGGTGAATTTTTAGTGCCCGGAAGTACTGATACAACAAGGCTTGTATTAAAAATGGTTAAACCTCGTAATCTGCAGCCTCAATATAAAATAGCCTGGTCCTTAATGTTAAAAAATATTTATGCGCTTGGACCAAGAAATATTAAGAGAGAAGGTTTCGAATTTGATATTCAAAGAGAAGTTGAAGGACAGGAACCTGTAAGTGAAATTGGCACTATAAGATTCCTTAATGCATTCGGGCTGGACTTGCTTAATTCCAGTTCTCAGGCTCAGCCGGATAATATTTTTGACTTTCGTCCTGATATTACAATCTTTCCGGAAACCGGTGAAGTCATTTTCCCAACAATTGAGCCATTCGGAGCTAATCTTCCATCTGGATTAGATCCTGCTACTTATAGTTTTAATGAAGTTTATGATACAACTAAGAATTTTGCTGCTCAAAAGAAATTAAAGGATAAGTGGATACTTGTTGGTAAAAGTAAAGGTACCTCAACAGCAATTTATCAATTAGGATTTAATATTGTAGAAAATTCGGTAAAAGTACTGTTAAACGGAAGAGAACTTTCTGCCGGCAGTGATTACTCAGTTGATTATAATACAGGTCAGTTAACTATCAGAAATGATGCAGCATTAGTACCAGGAGCTGATCTTAAAATAACTTACGAACAAAACGATCTTTTTCAACTGGCATCAAAAACATTGCTTGGTGCACGTGGAATTTATGAATTCTCTAAAAAAACCAAACTTGGCTTTTCAATTTTAAATTTAAATCAACAAACACTTAGTGATAAAGTCAGGATTGGTGAAGAGCCATTAAGCAATACAATTTATGGATTAGACTTTTCAACTTCAGCCGATTTACCAATTTTTACTAAACTACTCGATAATGTTTTTTCAACAAGAGAAATGTCCACCTTCAATTTTACAGGCGAGTATGCATATATTGATCCGGATCCTAATACAAAGAAAAGTACAATACTTTCTGATAAAGGAAAAAGTATTGCATACATTGATGACTTTGAAGGAACAAAAAAGACCATCCCTATAGGGGTTTCATATACTGCTTGGAAAGATTTAAGTCCGCCTGATTCTTTAATATACAATCCCGGATTAACAAAAAAGGATTTAATGGATTTTAAAGGTAAATCCTTCTGGTTCACAGAAACTCCTTCAAATGTAACTGTTGATGATATTTATTACGGAAGGAAGCAGGTAGCCCGATCAGATCAGCAAGTTACTGTTATGGATTTTGTATTCTTACCTGATACACCCGGCACATATAATTACTCTCCACAGTTGCAGCCGCGTAACAGATCATGGGGAGGTATAATGAAAGTCCTTTCTTCAACGGCAAGTGATCTTATTGAAGAGAATATGGAGTATATAGAATTCTGGGCACAGATAATGACTTCGCAGGAAGATGCAAAAATTTATATTGATATTGGTAAGATAAGTGAAGATGTTATTCCAAATAATAAACTTGATACAGAAGACAAAGATGGAAATGATGCAATTGATGTTGATGGTAAAGAAGATACAGGAATTGATGGAATGACCGATGAGCAGGAGCGTGCGCTATACCCTGATCGTGGAAGTGATCCAAGCGGTGATAATTTCTTTTTCCAAAGAAGTAATCCGCCAAAGCTATTTGATTATTATAATATAAATGGAACACAGGGCAACGCTATCCTGACAGATATTGGCAGAATTCCTGATACTGAAGATTTAAACAGGAATGGAAATCTTGATCAGGCAAACAGTTATTTCAGATATGAAATTCCTCTTGATACTAATTCACAAACAAATCCATTTATTGCCGGCGGAGGATTTAATCCAAATCCGAATAAAAAATGGTTTTTATATCGTATCCCGCTTAAAGATTTTAAAAATAAAATCGGAGATGATGCAAGTTTTTCTAATGTTGAATTTATCAGACTTTTTGTTCAGGGCGTTGAAAGTATGGTGCATTTCAGAATAACTGAATTTAATTTAGTCGGTAATCAATGGCACAAAAACCTGCCCGATTCAATAGCCAAAACCGATACTATTTTATCTGTTTCTGTTGTAAGCCTTGAAGAAAATCCAAATTATACAAGTCCTCCTGGTGTTTTTCAGGAAAGAGATCGTACTAATCCTGATGAAGTAGTTTATAGAAATGAGCAATCTCTTTCTATGATAATAAAAGGTCTTGAAGATGGTGATAAAAGAGAAGTTGTTAAATACCTTTTCAGACCTTTGGATGTTTTTAATTACAAACAAATGAAACTGTTTATTCACGGAGAAGCAAATAATACTTCCGGTTCGATTTCGTATATTGATACAACTAATGGTAAATACCAATATTCATCAGAAGTTTATTTCAGATTCGGCGGCGATACAAATAACTATTACGAATACCGTCAGCCGGTTTTTGCAGGTTGGAATGAAATTACAATTATTTTTGATCAGCTTACTGCATTAAAACAGGCAAGAGGTGATTCTGTTACAGTTCCATTCAGGCAGCCTGTTGAAGGTGCACCAGCGGGGCATTTCTATGTGATTAAGGGAAATCCAACTTTAACAAATGTGAAATTTTTATCAGTTGGTATTTTTAATATTAATAATGGATTTAATCCCGGGGCACTATCCGGTGAGGTATGGATAAACGAACTTCGGGTTGTGGGTGCAGATGATTCACCTGGTTGGGCTTATAGTATTTCATCTTCATTAAAACTGGCAGATTTTGCAACAGTTTCATTTAATTTAAGAGAAACTAATCCTTATTTCCACAGATTAACTGATAGATTTGGAAGCAGAATACAACAGACTAACTGGTCTGTATCCACAGATGTAAATTTATTAAAGCTAATTCCTGTTAATTTACCTGAAAGCAATTTAAGGTTAAATTATTCGCATACAGAAACAAAAGGAAAACCATTATACATACCTGGTAGTGATGTTAAAGTGGAGCAGGCAATTCAAAAGCAACAAGAATTATTTGATCGGGATACAACCGGACTTGTAAAATCACCTGAGCTAATCAGAGAAGAAACTGAAACCGAATCAATCTCAGATTCCTGGTCAGCATCAAATATCAAAATTAAAATTCCTTCTAAATTCTGGTTAGTACGTGATACATTTAATGCACTGACTCTTGGTTTTAACTATAATAAAGCATTTAGCAGGAGTCCCACTATTCTTTCAAACAGAAGCTGGGTGTGGAATGCTAATATGAATTACGGAATTTCTCTTAGTCCAACTTACTTTATTAAACCGATTGATATTCCTGTAATTGGAATTTTCTTTGCATTGTTAAAGGATTACAGCGATACGAAAATTTATTATACTCCTCAGAATTTCAGTATTGCATTAACGGCTAACAGAACTGCATCAACGAATATAACCAGACCAAGAAGTAATACTCCTTCAAATAAGGTTTCTTCAAGAGACTTTACAACAAGTCGGGGATTTAATCTTGCCTGGAAATTAACTGAAGGTGGGTTTTTAAATCTTACTACAAGTTATTCATTAAATATTAACTCATCACTTGCTTATTTAGAAACCTTAAATGATTCAGCAGCTACACCAAGATCTGAGAGTGATATTTGGCGGGATATTTTTAACGGAGCCTTTTTTGGCAGAGATAGCCGTTATCAACAAAACTTTGATCTGAGAACTGCTCCACGGCTGCCTTCATTATTTAATTTAAATAAGTTTTTTACTTTAACTGCATCTTACAACGCTGGCTATCAGTGGCAAAATGATTTCAGACAGCCATTAGTAGGAAGAAGTGCAGGTAATTCGAATAAATCATCAGTTGGATTAACAATGAGATGGAAATCATTGTTTGATCCATTGTTTGCTGAAAGTAAAGAAGATCAGAAAAATCAGCCGAAAAATAAGCAGACAGTTAAACAGGAACCTAAAATTCAGGTTGATTCTTTAGGCAACCCGATTGCTTTTGTTGATTCAGCAAAAATATTAGACTCACTGCTTATTGAAGCTGGTAAGCCAACTGTATTTTCTAAAGCACTAAACTTTCTTATAGCTTCAGTCAGATATGTTTTATTTGATTATGAAATGATCTCTTTTAGTTACTCAAATGAAAACTCAATATCAAAATCTGGTTTGCTAGCCACAGGTACCGGATTTAATAATTTCTGGGGTTTGTTTTATAATGCTGATGCCGGTCCAACAAGAGGTTTTATGCTCGGAATAAACGGTGATGTCGGACCAAGGGCACTTACGCAAAATATGAATGTGAATGATGTGTTCTCAGTTAAAAACAGTTTTGATTTTAAAACATCACGTCCCTTATGGGAAGGAGCTAAGATAGATATTAACTGGAGGAGCGGATGGTCACAAAGCAAAAATGCAACTTTAACAAGGGATCAGGATGGAAATATATATGTGTCAAATGTTACAGCAAATGGAACTCTAACCAGATCATTCTTATCATTTCCGCCTGTATTATTTCTCTCAGTTTTTAAAAGTGGTATTAAACAGGTTGCAGAATTGTATAATCCTAATGATCCGAATTCCAGCTTATCCAATGCCTTTGTAAAAGGATTGGAAAGCTTACCAATCTTTTCAAATTTTGGATTTCTAAGTAGTGTGGCTAAGTATATTCCAAGACCTAATTGGCGAATAACCTGGGATGGTCTTGAAAAATTACCGCTGTTAAAATCTATTGCTCAAAGGATTTCTTTAGATCATTCATATTCATCCACATATACTGAAGGCTGGAAACTAACCAGAGAGGGTAATGAAGAAATTCAGATACAAAAAATCGAATATGGCTTTTCTCCCTTGGCTGGTTTAAATCTTACCTTTGGTCAGCTATGGGGCGGAAATTTAAGTGGTAATCTTAAATATACAACTCGTACATCATTCGATCTTGGGGTTACAACAAATAATATTACCGAAAATTTTTCAAAGGATATTGGGTTTACACTGCAGTACTCAAAATCAGGATTTGAACTTCCGCTGTTTGGAGTTTCACTTAAAAATGATATTGAATTCAGTCTGGCTTATTCCAGTTCCAGAAATGCTTCCGTAAGATATGATATGAAAGATTTTAAAGAAGATGGCATACCGCAGGATGGTACAACAAGAGTAACAATTGAACCAAGAATCAAATATACTATTAGCGCAAAAGTTACGCTTTCCATCTTTTATAAACGTTCAACTACAGAACCTGAGGGAGCCTCAAGAATTCCGCCAACAACTATAAATGAAGCGGGATTAGATGTTAGTATTTCTATAAATTGATAAATGATAATTAAAAGTTTAAAAAACAATATAATCTGGTTTTTATAATATGGATAGAAAAAAAGTTTTATGGGTAGATGATGAGATTGAATTATTGAGATCGCATATAATTTTTCTTTCCGAAAAAGGTTATGAAGTTGATACTGTAACTAATGGTGAAGATGCGCTGACATCAGTTAAAGAGAAATTATATGATTTGATCTTTCTGGATGAAATGATGGCTGGAATGGGCGGACTTGAAACTTTATCGCGTATTAAAGCAATTAATAATTCAATTCCGGTTGTTATGATAACAAAGTCAGAAGAGGAATCTCTGATGGATGAAGCTATCGGCGGCAAGATTGTTGATTATCTGACAAAACCGGTTAACCCAAGTCAGGTGCTTTTAGTTTGTAAAAAAATCCTTGAAGGTAAAAAAATATCAGGGCAGTATGCAGCAAAAGATTATCTTCAGGATTTCAATCAGATCACCACAGCTTTATCTTCCAACCTTGATTATTCAGAATGGATAAATATTTATTTAAAACTTGTCAATTGGTCAATTGAATTAGACTATCATAGAGAAATAGGACTTAAACAATCACTTGGTGAACAATATAAAGAAGCAAACAAAGAATTTTCAAAATTTGTTGAAAAAAATTACAGGTCCTGGTTATCAGATTCCAACAGTCACAATTCACCAAATCTGAGTCCTGGAATTACTGAGAAGTATGTTTTGCCTCATCTGCGCGATGAAGGTAAATCAGTTTTTTATTTTGTAATTGATTGCCTCAGGCTCGATCAGTGGCTGGTTATGGAAGAACAACTTACTGATTTATTTAAAATTGAGAAAGATTATTATTATGCGATACTTCCAACAGCAACACCTTATGCAAGAAACTCACTATTTGCCGGACTTTTTCCTTCGGAAATAGAGAAATATTATCCGGAGCTTTGGGTCTCTGATAATGATGATGAAAGCAGTATGAATAAGTTTGAGAAAGAGCTTCTTCAGCTTTTGATTGAACGAAAGAGAATTAAACTAAGGAATGATCTTAAGTACATAAAAATAATTGATCCCGAAGTTGGAAGGAACTTTGAACAGAATATTCATTCATATCAAAACACACATCTGACTGCAGTGGTGGTAAATTTTCTAGATATGATTGCTCACGGCAGATCAGATTCGGATATACTTAAAGAGATTGCACCTGATGAAGCTGCGTACAGATCACTTACTCAGAGCTGGTTCAATCATTCATCTTTACTTAATATCTTCCGCACACTTTCTAAAATGAAAAATGCCAAAATAATTGTTACTACTGATCACGGCAGCATCAGATCACTAAGAGGTGCAAAAGTACTTGGTGATAGGGAAGCTTCTACTAATCTTAGATTTAAATATGGAAGAAATCTCAAAGTTGATGAGAAGCATGCAATTTTTATAAAGAATGCTTCAGATTTTAGACTTCCTAAAAAGGGTGTTACAATAAATTATATTATTGCAAAAGAAGATTATTATTTCGTTTATCCGACTGACTATCATAAATTTCTAACGTATTACAAAGATACTTTTCAGCATGGCGGAATCTCGATGGAAGAAATGATATTGCCGATTATAACAATGGAATCTAAAAGCTGATGCAGTTTCCGTCTCAAATATTAAGCAGATCAGAATCTGAGACTGAAAATATTGCTAAAGATTTCTTTCCGTTTGTTGATGAGGGTATGGTAATTGTCTTGATTGGAGAATTAGGTGCTGGAAAAACTTTTTTTACTAAAAAACTTCTTAGTTGTTTTAATATAAATACAGCTAACAGTCCGACTTTTGCAATTGTAAATGAATACAACGGTTTGAAAAAATTCTATCATTTTGATTTTTACAGAATTAATAAACCGCAGGAGCTAATTGATATTGGAATAGAAGATTATTTTTCTGACTCAGAAGCTATTTGCATAATTGAATGGGGAAATTTGTTTTCTGAACTGCTTCCTCAGGAAAGAATTGAGATTGAAATTAAATTCAAATCTGAAAATGAACGTTTATTTGAATTCAGAAAATTATGAGTGAATTATTTCCGATACTTGCCATTGAAACCTCAGATAATATTTGCGGTGCTTGTCTTTATTTTAATAAAGAAAAATATTTTTCTGCTAATGTTATTTTAAAACATTCACATTCTGAAAAACTTTTCGAAGTAATTGATTCAGTCTTAAAGATTGGCGAGTTACCGATATCACAAATAAAAAGCCTAGCTGTTTCTGCCGGCCCGGGCTCATTTACGGGTTTAAGAATTGGTATGTCTGCTGTTAAAGGGCTTGCTGTATCGTTAAATATCCCGATTATCAAGGTTCCAACATTTGAAGCTTTAGCTTTACAGTTGTCCGAAACTTTACCTGACGGTTCAGTTTTTTCAATTGTTAATAAAGTCGGCAGGGATGAATTATATTATGCCAAGTTTCAAATTAATTCTAATAATTATATATTTAACCAGCAATTAAAAATTGTACCAGCTAATTCAGATTATCTGTTTGATGATAATGAATTAATTTTTGGTAATTTTGATACTGGTAAGATTAACAAAAAAATAATTCATAAATTTATCTCTGCTCCTAATGCAGAATATGTTGCTAAATGGTCAGAAAAATTTGGAAAAACATTATCAATACACGATATAGATTTTGTTGAACCAGATTATTTAAAAGATTTTATAGTTAAGGAGAAGAAATTATGATCCGGAACATTTTAATAATTTTGCTGTCTCTTTCAATCACAGCTTTTGCTCAGCTTATGGGTCCAAAAGTATCAGTTCAGCAAGTTGATTATGATTTTGGAAATATCACTCAGGGTGATATTGTAAGTCATACGTTTATTTTATCAAACAATGGCGGCGATCTGCTGAAAATTACTGATGTAAGAGCATCTTGCGGTTGTACCGCTGCTAATCCGACAAAGCGGGAATTAAAACCAGGTGAATCATCAAATCTTGAAGTTACATTTAATTCAAAAGGTCGTAAAGGTCCGCAGGTTAAGACAGTTAACGTAACAACTAATGATCCCGATAGAAAAGATATCCTGTTAACAATAAAATGTAATATTATTGAGCCGGTGGTTAAAGAAAATAAATCAGGTGCAAGGATTTATTTTGAAGAAACGCAGCATGATTTCGGAAAAGTTAAAGAAGGGACAAAAGTTGAATACACTTTTAAATTTGAAAACAAGGGAACTGAACCGCTTGTTGTTAAAGATGTGAAAACATCCTGTGGTTGTACAGCAGCTGTTGTTAGCAGTAATACTTTAAAACCCGGAGAAGTTGGTTCTCTAAAAGTTGGTTTTGATACCAAAAACAGAGTCGGACGAAACAGCAAATCAGTTACTATTGTTTCTAATGATGATAAAGAACCAAACCGTGTTCTTATGATTTATGCAGAAGTACAGAAAAACTAAATATGCCTTGGTTTAAAAGATCCAAACAAAATATAGCTGAAGATACCCAGCACAAAGAATTGCCTGCAGGTTTATGGGAAAAGTGTCCTTCCTGTGGTGAGATAATTCATAAAAAACAGCTCGAAATAAATTTATGGACTTGTTTAAAATGTGATTATCATTTCAGGATTAGCAGCTTGGAATATGTTGCAATCATTTTTGATAAGGGATCTTTTAAAGAGATGGATAAGAAAATGAGATCTGCTGATCCGCTTAATTTTGTTGATACAAAAAAATATACTGAAAGAATATCATCAACAATAAAAAAGCTTGATCTTTACGACGCAATAAGAACAGGAACAGGAAAAATTGATGGGCGCGAAGTAGCTTTTGCCTGTATGGATTTTCAGTTTATTGGCGGATCAATGGGTTCTGTTGTAGGTGAAAAAGTAGCACGAGCTGCTGATAAAGCATATAAAAATAAAATGCCGCTGATTATTATTTCATCAAGCGGCGGTGCCAGAATGATGGAAGGGGCATTTTCTCTTATGCAGATGGCAAAGACAAGTGCAAGATTAGCCAGATTAGCTGAAGAAAAAATTCCTTACATTTCTATACTTACTGATCCTACAACCGGCGGCACAACCGCAAGTTATGCAATGCTTGGTGATATAAATATCGCTGAGCCAAAAGCACTTATTGGTTTTGCCGGACCAAGAGTAATTAAACAAACAATCGGCAAGGATTTACCGGAAGGCTTTCAGAGATCAGAATTTTTAGTTGAACACGGGTTTGTTGATTTTATTTCTCACAGAAAAGATTTAAGAGAAAATTTAATTAAGGTTCTCGATTTACTGTCTTAAATAAAATCTGTTCACTATTTTTTTGCTATCGTAAGCTGACATCTCCGAAATGGATTTTTTCAATTTCATCTTTTGCCTGAAGCAAGAGGAATCCGTTTTCGTCAACATCATAAAAAATTCCTGTCTTTTCAATTTCACCTTCTGTAATAGTTACTCTGTTTCCAAGCATCCTGCATTTCTGTTTCCAATCTTTAATTAAACCATTCTTGTCTGTCTTAAGTTTTTCAATAAATATTTCAAGATTATTTAATATTTCAGCCAATAATTTTTCACGTTCTACTGTTTTACCAAGTTCAATGCGTAAGGAGGTTGGTGAATAATTAAATGTTCCCTGAAAAGAATTTTGATTTACATTGATACCGATACCAAGAGCCAGTCTTTCAATTTTTCCGGATTGCGATACAGCTTCAATTAATATTCCGCTGGTTTTCTTGCCGTTTATTAGTACATCATTTGGCCATTTGAGATTGGTTTTTAATTGGAATAAATTCTCAACTGAAACAGATACTGTAAGCGATGCAGCAAAATTTATCAAGTTAGCATTATTAAAAAGAAATTTATCCTTCGTAAACAAAACAGAAAAAGTTAAATTTAAATCAGGTGCACTATGCCAGGGTCGTCCTTTTCTTCCTTTCCCTTGAGTTTGTTTTTCCGCTAGCATAACAGTACCATTTATATTTTGTCCGTTCTCTTTGGCTAAGAGATAGGTATTTGTTGAGTCAATTTCATCTGTATATATAAAATTTCTTCCGATAAATTCAGTATTCAGCTTAATATCAAAGTCTTCTATGTTAAACAATTTGTTCTCCTTAAGTTCAATACAAAAATAAGCTAAATTAAACAATTTGTCATTGAGTGTGACGAAATATCGGTTAAATATGACAAAAAGACTTCTTAAAAAATCTGTAGAAATCGCTTTAAAAATAATAGAATCTGTAAGTCCTTATAAGTTAAGAACTTATGAAAAGTGAATTATCTGGCACTTTGCTTGTATAAATTATCTGGTTTAATTAGAAAATAATAGTTTAATTTTAGATAAGGAGAATTATAATGGGAAAAATTATTGGAATTGATCTTGGTACAACAAATTCTTGTGTCTCTGTTATGGAAGGTAATGATCCGGTGGTAATCCCTAATTCCGAAGGCGGTAGAACTACTCCTTCTGTTGTTGCTTTTACAAAAACTGGTGAAAGATTAGTTGGACAACCCGCAAAAAGACAAGCAATTACAAATCCAAAACAAACAATCTTTTCAATAAAAAGATTGATGGGCAGATTCATTAATGAAATTGGGAATGAAAAAAATGAACTTCCTTATGAGATTGTAGCTGGTGATAATAACAGTGCGAGAGTAAAAATAGGTGATAGAGTTTATTCACCTCCGGAAATCAGTGCAATGATTTTACAGAAGATGAAGAAAACTGCTGAAGATTATCTTGGTCAGGAAGTTACAGAAGCTGTTATTACAGTTCCTGCATATTTTAATGATGCACAAAGACAGGCAACTAAGGATGCCGGTGAAATTGCCGGTTTAACTGTAAGAAGAATAATCAATGAGCCAACCGCAGCTGCATTAGCTTACGGATTGGATAAAAAGACAAGTGATCACACTGTTGCTGTTTATGATTTAGGCGGTGGTACTTTTGATATTTCCATTTTACAATTAGGAGATGGAGTTTTTGAAGTTAAATCAACTAACGGTGATACACATCTTGGTGGAGATGATTTTGACCAGCGCTTAATTAATTATCTTGCTGATGAATTCAAAAAGCAGGAAGGTATTGATTTAAGAAAAGATCCGATGGCCTTACAGAGATTGAAAGAAGCTGCTGAAAAAGCTAAGATTGAATTATCTTCTTCTTCATCAACAGAAGTTAATTTACCATTTATTACTGCTACCCAGGATGGACCAAAACACTTGACTATCAATTTAACCAGAGCAAAATTCGAACAATTAATAGATGATCTGGTTCAGAGAACAAAGGTGCCTTGTGAACAAGCAATGAAAGATGCAGGTGTTACACCAAAAGATATAAATGAAGTTATTCTGGTTGGTGGTTCAACAAGAATCCCGATGGTACAGCAGTTAGTTAAAGATTTATTTCAGAGAGAGCCTCACAAAGGAGTAAATCCTGATGAAGTTGTTACTATTGGTGCCGCAATACAAGGCGGCGTTCTTGCTGGTGATGTTAAAGATGTTTTATTACTTGACGTTACTCCGCTTTCTTTAGGTATAGAAACACTTGGTGGCGTAATGACAAGATTGATTGAATCAAATACTACGATACCAACTAATAAGAGTGAAGTTTTTTCAACTGCTGCTGATAATCAGCCTTCAGTTGAAATACATATTTTACAGGGTGAAAGACCAATGGCTGCTGATAACAGAACACTTGGCAGATTCCATCTGGATGGTATTCCGCCAGCAATGAGAGGTATTCCTCAGATTGAGGTTACTTTCGATATTGATGCAAATGGAATTCTTCACGTAAGTGCCAAAGATAAAGCTACAGGCAAAGAACAGAGTATCAGAATTACCTCTTCAAGTGGTTTGGATAAAAATGAAATAGAGAAAATGAAAAATTCAGCAAAAGAACATGCTGCTGAAGATAAAATGAAGAAAGAAGCAGTTGAAACCAAGAATCAGGCTGATAGTTTGGTATTTCAGACTAAGAAACAAATTGAGGAACTTAAAGACAAAATGCCGGCAGATATAAAATCAAGGCTTGAAACAGAGATCAAAAAAGTTGAAGATGCTATGGCAACAAATAATACTGAGCAAATTAAATCTGCAACAGAAAGTCTGAACAAGACCTGGAATGAGGTTGCTAGTCAGTTGTATTCGCAAACAGGACAGCAGCAGCAGCAAGCTCATCAACAAGGTCAGCAGCAGACTGGTACTGCTGAAGATTCGAAAGGTGATGTTCAGGATGCTTCTTACGAAGTAGTTGATGACGATAAAAAGTAATTTGTTTAAATAATATTTCAGTGCAAACTCCGGTTATAAATAGCCGGAGTTTTTTTTTGTTTAAAGGGCATTTGGTTATTTTTAAGTAACCGATAATAATCTATCAAGATGGTTAGAAGCGAAAAAAAACACCGTATCATTTTTATTGATCTCATACGTGCGCTGGCTGTTATTCAAATGGTACAGGGACATACAATAGATGCATTATTGGCGCCTGAATATCGGTCATTAGATTATCCGGCATATTATATCTGGAATTTTATGCGCGGTATTACTGCTCCTGTTTTTATGTTCAGCGCAGGTACGGTTTTTACTTATTTATTCAGACTCGTAAATGAGCCTTTTGAAAATAATCCTCGTGTAAAAAAAGGATTAAAAAGATTTTTATTGTTAGTTGCTATTGGTTATTTATTAAGGTATCCCACATACACCATCTTTGATTTTTCCAATATTTCACAAGAAAGGCTGGATATATTTTTTTCTGTTGATGTTTTACAATTAATCGGATTTGGATTATTGTTCCTGTTGATATCTGCATTTATAGCTGAAAAAATCAAATTGAGTGATACAATTGTATTTCTTTTCATTTCAATGTTTTTCTTTATCTCTTCGCCGTTTATAACAAAGATAAACTGGATTGATTACTTACCACAGCCTGTTGCAGGATATTTCTATACAGGTACCGGTTCTTTGTTTCCATTATTTCCGTGGGCTGGTTATGTAGTTTTCGGAGGGTTACTTGGTAGTTATCTGGCAAGAAATCCACTAATATTTAAATCAAATAAATTCAGCTTTAATCTGCTAATTTATGGTGTAGCATTTATAATTATTTCAAAAGCTATAACATTAATAAGTAATAAGGTGTTTAATTATTATTATGTTGATTCATCATATAATCTTGATACAATATTTTTTAGATTAGGTTTTGTATTAGTACTTAATTCTATTGTGTCATTTATATCTCAGAAAATTGAGTCGATACCGAAAATTATTATTACTGTGGGCAGGAATACACTTATTATATACGTTGTACATCTGATTATATTATACGGTAGCGCCTGGAATCCCGGATTATCTGTTATCTTTGCATCAAAGCTGGATGTTGCACCTACTATTTTTATCGCAATTTCTATGATTACTTTGATGGTATTAATGGTTTATGTTTTTAATAAATTGAAGTTCAGAAATAAACAACTTGTAACTTAAAATGAGAAAATCTACCACTACAAATGCTGCTGCTACGGAAGAAGATATTAAAATAGAATCTTCTTTGAGACCAAAACTTATTAAAGAGTTTTCAGGGCAAAAGAAAATAACAGACAACCTTAATGTTTTTGTTACAGCAGCAAAAAAAAGAAAAGAAGCACTTGATCATGTTTTACTGACCGGACCGCCCGGATTGGGTAAAACAACATTAGCATATATTATAGCTAATGAACTTGGCACAAAGATTAAAGTAACATCAGGACCTGTTTTAGAAAAGCCGGGTGACCTTGCCGGTTTGCTTACAAATCTTGAAGAACATTCAGTGCTTTTTATTGATGAAATCCATCGCCTAAGTCCGGTTGTTGAAGAATATCTTTATTCAGCAATGGAAGATTATAAGCTCGATATAATGATTGAAAGCGGACCAAATGCCCGTTCAGTACAGATAAGTTTGCCTAAATATACACTGGTTGGTGCTACTACAAGAGCAGGAATGCTTACTTCGCCTTTGAGAGATAGATTTGGTATTAAATTTCGTCTTGATTATTACTCTACAGATATGCTTGATATAATTGTTAAAAGATCTGCAAAAATTCTTAACCTTAAAATTGATAAAGATGCAACACTCGAGATAGCTAAAAGATCAAGAGGAACTCCAAGAATTGCAAACAGACTTTTAAGGCGAACAAGAGATTTTGCTGATTTTGAAAATAATAACAGTATAAATATTGAGATTGCAAAAAAAGCTCTTGCAGCATTAGAGGTTGATGAATTTGGTTTAGATGAAATGGATAAAGAAATCATACTTGCGATAATTGATAAGTATAATGGCGGACCGGTCGGTTTAAATACTCTTGCAGTAGCTGTCAATGAAGATCCGGGAACTATTGAAGAGGTATATGAACCTTTTTTAATTCAGCAAGGCTTTATTCACAGAACTCCGCGCGGCAGAGAAGCCACAGCCTTAGCTTATAAAAGATTTGAAAGGAATAAATTTGATAATAATAAATCTTTATTTGATTAATGAAAGGAAACTATTGTGAAAAGCATTTTTAGTTTTATTGTTTGTGTTTTATTAACACAAACAGCTTTTACTCAAAGTGAACTCCGCATTCCGGGTAATATCATATCAGCATTTGAAAAGGGGACAAGATCATACGATGGAAAACCGGGCACAAATTATTGGATTAACAAATCTGACTATAAAATAACCGCAGAGATAGATCCATATAACAAACTGATAACCGGCTCGGAAGAAATAACTTATTATAATAACAGTCCTGATACGCTTAAACAATTAGTCATCCGTTTATATCATAATATTACAAAACCCACTGCCAGACGAGATTTTTTATTAAACAAAAACGCTTTAACCGAGGGCATGTTACTTAAAGAGTTATTAGTTAATAATACTAAAATTGACGTGAATGATCGAAATTTGGTAAATGAAACAAGTACAAATCTCATCATTAACTTAGAACAAAAAATTGGTCCCGGCTCAAAAGTAAGTTTGAATATCAGCTGGGAAGATAAAATTCCGCCTGTTCCTTCTGTCCGATATGGCAGTTATGACTCAACTACAATGTTTATTGCATATTGGTATCCGCAAATTTCTGTATATGATGATATTGATGGATGGGATATGTTAGATTACATGGGTACTTTGGAAATGTATAATGACTTTAATAATTACGATGTTACTTTAACTGTTCCGATCGGCTTTCAGATATGGGCGACCGGAGTTTGGCAAAATCCTGATGAAATATTGAATGAAAAATATCTTTCTCTATATGAAAAAGCCTGGTCATCTGATGAGGTAATAAGAATTATCCGGCAAGAAGATCTTGATAATAAAGATATTTATAAATCTGATGCAAAAAGCTCTTTTAGGTTTGTTGCTGAGAATGTGCCCGATTTTGCTTTTGCAACAAGTGATCATTATTTGTGGGATGCAACAAGCTTTGTTGTAGATAGTAAAACAGGAAGAAGAGTCCTTTGTGCTGCTGCTTATAAAGAATCTTCTAAAGATTTTGTTGACAATGCTTATTACGCAAAAGAAACTTTGAAATATTTTTCATTTGAAATTCCCGGCATTCCTTTTCCATATCCTTGTGCAACAGTTTTTAACGGAGCCGGAGGTATGGAATTTCCGATGATAGTCAATAACGGTTCTACTACATCTAAAGCAGGCACAGTTGGGCTTACTTCACACGAACTTGCCCATCAGTATATGCCTTTTTTTATGGGGACAAATGAACGCAAATATCCTTTTATGGACGAAGGCTGGGCTGTAATGCTTCCTTACGATTTTCAGGAAAAAATGTCAGATGGAAACTTGCCTCGTTTGAATACAATAAAAGGATATGAAGAATTTGCAGGGAATGAATTTGAACTTCCTTTAACAACACCTTCTCCGGTTATTAATTGGCGTTCATACAGGATGGCTGCTTATAATAAACCGGCTATTGCTTATGATAATCTTAGAAAATTGCTTGGTGATGAATTGTTTCTGAAAGCTTTACGGGAATATATGCACAGATGGAATGGAAAACATCCGATACCAACTGATTTCTTTTTAACATTTAATGATGTAACCAAAATGGATCTTAATTGGTATTGGAAACCATGGTTTTATGATTTCAGTTTTCCTGATCTGGCAATTGAAAAAGCAACAATTAAAAATAAAAAACTGAATGTTTTTATCGGAAATAAAGGGAAACTGCCTTTGCCGATTAAACTTCAGGTTATGCTGAATGATGTTGTAATTAAAGAAGTTACTTATAAAGCTGATATCTGGAAAAAAGATTTGAATTCTGTGAAATTAACAATTGATGGAATAAGAGATTATGATGCGATAATTATAGGTGATAAATCAATTCCGGATATAAATAAGATTAACAATGTTTACTTCAAATAAGAAATAAATTTTAAGTGCTATTCTGCATTATTATTTTGCAGGATAGCACGACTTGTTAATACATCTTTTATTATTGGGGATGAATCTCAGATAAGCAAAATTCAATATTCACTTATTGAATATAAATTCTCTCAAAGAAAGTTAATTTATTTTCCCGGTTTTAACATCCTGTTTGTATTTATATTTGTAACTAATAAAAAGCTGTCAATTATCAGTTATCAAAATATTTAAATGTACGATTATCAAAGAAACAATATCTATTTTGCACAAGCTGCCGGAATGATGGAATCCATCTGCGAACAAGAACTGATACAACTTGGTGCGAAAAATACGAAAGTAGCTTATAGAGGTGTTTATTTTAATGCAGATACTCCTGCATTGTATAAAATAAATTATTTATCCAGAACCATTACAAGAGTTTTAGCACCGCTAAGAAATTTTCATTGTAAAACATCAAAAGACATAATGAAAGCAGCTATGTCTATTGAATGGAATTCATTTTTTTCTGTTGAACAAACATTTGCAATTACTTCATCAGTAAATAAAAGTACAATCAACAATTCTTTATATGCTTCACAAGTTTTAAAAGATGGAATTGCAGATTTTTTCAGAACTAAATATGAAAAAAGACCTAATGTGGATACAGTTAATCCGGATATAAGATTTAATTTATTTATAGAAAAAGATAAAGCTATTCTTAGTCTGGATACATCAGGTGAATCTTTACATAAAAGAGGTTATAGATTATTAGCTGGCGAAGCACCTATGCAGGAAACTCTTGCCGCCGCAATTATACGATTAAGCAAATGGGATGGTGATAATCCTTTAATGGATTGTATGTGCGGTTCAGGTACAATCCTGTGCGAAGCTTTAATGCATTATTGCAGAATACCTGCACAGTATCTCAGGAAAAATTTTGGATTTTTTTATCTGCCTGATTATGATGAAGAAATCTGGCATCAGATTAAATCTGAAGCGGATAAAAATATCAGAATGTTAAAAGATGGATTGATTACTGGAAGTGATAAATCTCAGTTAACAATAAATACTGCCAAAGATAATCTTTCTCGTTTACCATTTGGAGACAAAGTAAAATTAGAAGCTCATCCCTTTCAGCATATCAAAAAATTTGAAAATGGTACAATAATCATAAATCCGCCTTATGGTATAAGACTTGGTAATAGAAAAGAAGTAGAGTCTTTATACAAAGAATTTGGAGATTTTCTAAAAAACAGGTGCAACGGAACTTCTGCATTTATTTATGTTGGAGATCCGGAATTACGAAAATTCATCGGATTGAAAACCACAAAACGAACTCCGCTTGTTAATGGTAAACTGGAAGGTGTACTGCTGCAAATAGATAGTTATAGCGGCAGTAAAAAGAAAAAGCATCAGACTAAAGAAAAAATTTTGTGATGCAAAAATTTTGAAATATTTAATTACTTACTTAATTTAAATTAAAATTTATGAGAGCTTTGATTGATGATTAAAAATGTTACTTTTCTATTCCTGATATTTTCTTCAGTTTTATTTGCTCAGATTTATCCTGATCAGTTTTATGTGCAAAGAATTGATTCGATTTATGCAAATATTGAATCGAGTGACGGAATTAAATTAAGTCCTGATGGAAAAAGTATTATGCTTCAGGATTCTGTGAAAGAAGGATATTTTATTTTAAAACCGCAGAGTTCTGCTGAGCCTTTCAATCGTGGATTACCTTCCTGGAACGGATCTTCACCATATAACAATGCCGGATTTAAAGTTCAAATGCGTTTTCCGTATGGATCAGGCTGGTCGAGTTGGTTAACTGTTGGCTTTTGGAAAGATTATATCTGGAACAGTTACGGCGCAACAGGATATGGCGATCTGAATATAGATATTGATAATGTTGTAATGACAACTTACCGAAGTAAATGGCAGTATAAAGTTATTCTTACAAGAACTAATGTTAATGTTACATCTCCGACTATTAATAAATTAAGTTTTTTTGTCAGCGATTCCAGAACAACAGATAATGTAAATTACACACAATTACTGAACGATAAACCTGCAGCTATTTTTATTCCGACTGGATTCATTTATCAATATGGTGTTGATCCTCAAATAGGCGGTTCTATTTGCTCACCCACTTCTGTTGCAATGATTCTAAAAAGTTATGGTATAGGAGTAAATCCGTATCAATTTGCAATGGATAATTATGATCCATATTACAATATATTTGGTGTCTGGCCAAGAGCAGTTCAGAATGCAGCAGAACACGGACTTGATGGCGCTGTTACACGATACAGAAACTGGAGTGATGCAAGAGAAGTTTTAGCTAATGGCGGCAGAATTGCAATGTCTATTGGTTTGCCTTTATACGCTGGTCATTTGGTAATGTTAGCCGGTTTTACTTCGGATGGAAGACCAATTGTGCACGATCCTGCTAAATCCAATGGTTACTCATATTTACATAATAAAAATGATTTGGCTATGTCCTGGTTTGGTAAGGGCGGAGTAGCTTATACATTTTATCATCCGGATAGTGTTGCTGCCGGAATTGAAGAGCAATTTGCTAATCATCCGGTTAGCGATTTTAATTTATATCAGAACTATCCCAATCCGTTTAATCCAACTACAAATATTATGTTCTCGATTGGCAGTGCACAGCATGTATCATTAAAAGTTTATGATATGCTTGGTAAAGAAATAGAAGTTTTATTGGATGAAGAGATGAATGCGGGCAATTATATCGTTAATTTTGATGGAAGCGAACTTGCCTCAGGTGTTTATCTTTGCAAATTAGTAGCAGGGAATAGGTCCGAAACTAAAAAAATGCTGCTGATGAAGTAAACTTATCATCTTTAATAAGTTTATGGAATGGAATTACATCTCTGTAAAACCGTTTATTAAAATTAATTCTTCAAAGCTATTTGAGCTTTTCTGATTCTTATTCACTAGATAAGCCTGGATTGATTCTATTAAACATTTAAGAACCACAAATTTATTTTTTAGGCATAGAAATTATAAAAATTCTATTTTTAGTTTTCTTCAATTTTATTCTTTTCATTAATACATCTTTCTATACTCTGATTCTTTTACTATTTTTTAATCTAATTTTGTTACTATTAATTTACTCTTATTAGTTTATGCCTACACTATCCTGGATTGGTAAAGAAGCCGTAGAGAAACATCATCTTGAGATTCCTTATCGCTTATTGGAATATGATGATTCTCTTTCTGTTGGTGATAAAGAAAACGGTAACTTAATTATACAAGGCGATAATCTTCACGCACTAAAAGCATTGCTCCCTTATTATGCTGGTAAAATAAAATGTATTTACATAGATCCACCTTATAATACTGGAAACGAAAAATGGGCTTATAATGACAATGTTAATGCGCCTGAAATTAAAAAATGGTTAAATGAAGTGGTGGGAAGAGAAGGTGAGGATTTAACCCGGCACGATAAATGGCTGTGTATGATGTATCCAAGACTCCAAATCCTTAAAAAACTATTACATAAAAAGGGCTCTATCTTTATTAGCATTGACGAAAATGAGCAGGCAAATCTAAAACTGCTAATGGATGAAATATTTGGAGCAAAAAATTTTATTGAACAATTAATTTGGAATAAAAGAGTTCCCAAGAATGATAAATATATCGGTAATATTCATGAGTATATTTTATTATATGCAAAAGATATCGATTTAATTAATAAATTTATTCAGAGTAAAGAGGGTATTCCTGAAATAAACGATCTTTTAACTGAATTAAGAAGAAAAAAAATCCCGATACCAGAAGCAGAAAATGAAATTAAAAAACTTTATAAAAAAAATAATTATGATAGAGGAATAACTTTATACAATTCACTTGATGAAAATTATAGATTGTGGGGAAAAATAAATGTCAGTTGGCCTAATGGTCAAACATTTGGTCCCAGATATGATGTGATTCATCCAAAAACAGGGAAGCCCTGCAAAGTTCCTGATCGTGGGTGGCGTTGGACAAAAGAGACTTTTGATAAATTACTTAATTATGAAAATGTTGTTGAATTGCATGATGGTAGTTTTAAATGTGGTTTAATATGGTTTGCTAAAGATGAAAATACACAACCTAGTTCTATCAAGTATTTAGATGATGTATCATATTTTCTTTTGCGTTCTATTATAAGCACCAAAAGTCAAGGAGCAATATCCTTAAAAAATTTTTCTGATAGATCATTTGATTACCCAAAGCCAGTTGATTTGATAAAATTATTATTTTCTTCAACTGATTTTAAAAATGGAATATTTTTAGATTCTTTTGCAGGGAGCGGTACAACTGCTCACGCTGTAAAGGAACTAAATAAAGAAGACGGCGGCAATCGCAAATTCATACTTGTAGAACTCGAAGAAGATATTGCAAAAAATGTAACTGCTGAACGCATAAAAAGAGTTATTAATGGTTACGAAGTAGAAAAACCAAATGGCACAAAAGAAAAAGTCGAAGGTCTGGGCGGTGGTTTCCGTTACTGTAAACTTGGTGAACCACTTTTTGATAAATTTGGTAATGTAAGGAAAGGAGTAAAATTCAGAGAACTTGCTTTTCATATTTTCTTCTCAGAAACTGGAGTGCCTCTGAAAGAAAATGCTAAATTAACCTCACCATTTATTGGCAAATATAATGGCGTGGCATACTATCTTTTATTTAATGGTATCCTTGGCGATTTATCCGTAAATGGAGGTAATGTACTTACAAGTAAAATTTTATCAGAATTAAAATCACATAACGGACAGAAAATAATCTTCGGGGAAAGTTGCCGTTTGAGTTTAGCTCGCTTGAAAAAAGAAAATATTATCTTCAAACAAATTCCTTATGAAATTAAAATAAGCTAATGAATAATGAATCCGAAAGCTTAAAAAAATATTACTTCGTTGATGAAACCGGCGATTTCAACCTTTTTAATAAAAAAGGGCAAATAATTGTCGGTAATGAAGGAGTATCCAATTACCTGATGGTTGGTGTTGCAGATATTCCAAATCCTTTTAAATTTTCTAAAAAGGTAAAAGAGCTTCGAAAAAATTTATTAGCTGATCCTTATTATAAAGATGTTCCTTCAATGCAGCCCGAAAATAATAAAACTGCATTACTCTTTCACGCTAAAAATGATTTACCTGAGGTTAGAAGAGAATTTTATGAGCTTTTAAAAACTTCTGGAATTAGAATAGTAATAGAAATAAGAAGAAAAATTGAGCTGGCTAAATTTGCTAAGACTTATTTTCAACTTACTGGTAACAAACTTACAGAAAACGATATATATGATGATCTTATCAAAAGGCTCTTCAGAAATTTATTGCATAAGGCCGAAGAAAACATTATTGTATTTTCCACAAGAGGAGAATCAAACCGAAATAAAGCTCTGGCTAATGCCATTGAAAAAGCAAAACTAAACTTTGAAAAAGCTTATGGTAAAAAGTCAGATAAAAAAGTAAAAATCTATTCTGCTTATGCACACGAGCACGCTGGTTTGCAGGCGATTGATTATTATCTTTGGGCAATACAACGATTCTATGAAAGGGAAGAAACAAGATTTTATGAATTTTTACAGGATGATTTTAAACTAATTATGGATTTGGATGATAAAAGAAATAAGGAATATGGTGAATGGTATAGCAGTAGAAATAAATTAGATTTAAAAAAAATAAAGCCCGGTTAAGGCTAGGTAATCAAAGATAAACTTTGCTTACACCCGGCATGTAGCCGACTTTCACCTTATCGAGCTACTGCAAAAGTAAATAAACATTTATACAAAAGCAAAGAATAAAATGCTCAAAAAATATCAACAAAATTCTCTTGATGCACTAACAATATATCTTCAGCGTAGTGCTATTTACAACGATGTAAAGAAAGCTTATGCAATATCTACAAAAGAAAATTTTGGTGCTGAAGGCTTATATAATGACGCTGGTTTTACGAATATCCCTTATGTCTGTCTTCGTTTACCTACCGGAGGTGGTAAAACCTTCTTGGCTGCTCATTCAATCCCTATTATTTGTAAAGAATACTTATCTCGTGATTTTTCTCTGGTAATCTGGCTTGTACCAAGCAACGCAATTTTAGAACAAACTTATAATTGCTTAACTGATAATAATCATCCTTACCGCAGCGTGTTGAACGAAACTTTTTATGGTAATATTGAAGTGTTAAGGATAGATGAAGCAAGAAACATTTCTAAAGGTACTTTACAGTCAAATACTGTAATTATTATTTCAACCTTTGCATCCTGGCGTGTTGGTGACAAAGAAGGACGTAAAGTATATGAGCAGAATGGATCACTTTCTACTCATTTTGAATTTCTAAAATCAGCTCAAACCCTTCATTTGGATAAGATTAATGGTTCTGATATTCCAGTCCATTCTCTTGCAAATGTAGTCTATCTGAATAACCCAATATTTATTATTGATGAAGCACATAATGCAAGAACTGAATTGACTTTTGAAGTACTTAAAAGATTAAATCCATCTTGTTTAATTGAGTTTACTGCAACACCAAAAACCAAAGGACCTGATAGAAGCAATGTTCTTTATAGTGTATCTGCAGCAGAACTCAAAGCGGAAAATATGATTAAAATGCCAATTGAGTTACTTACAACTGCCGATTGGCAAACAGCAATTTCTGATGCGGTAAAGAAACAGCAAGAGTTAGAAAACATTTCAAAGCAAGAAGAATCTAAAACCGGTGAGTATATTCGTCCAATAGTTTTAATCCAAGCCCAGCACGATAGCAAAATTGAAAGCACAATCAATGTAGATGAAGTAAAGCATTTCTTGATTAACACCCTGAAAATTCCCGATGAACATATCGCCGTTGCTACTGGTTCAGAAAAGGGGATTGAGGGAAAAGATTTATTATCCAGTGAAGAACAAATTCGTTTTATAATAACTAAGCAAGCATTGAAAGAGGGCTGGGATTGTCCATTCGCTTATATCTTTTCATCAGTTGCTAAAGTTAGTTCAAGTAAAGATGTTGAACAATTACTCGGTAGAGTTCTTAGAATGCCAAAAGTTCAACGAAAAGAAAATGAAGTTTTAAATCGTGCTTATGCATTTGTTTCATCTGAAAGTTTTTATCAAACTGCTATTAATTTACGCGATAGCTTAGTTCAGTCCGGTTTTACAGCTGCCGAAGTTTCAGACTTGATCGAAGTTAGTCCTCAGCAAATCTCTTTTGGTCCTTTATTTACAAATACAAGGATACACATCTCTTCTAAGCTCGATGAATCTAAGTTGAGCGATGAACTCAAAAAGAAGATCGAATATAATCCGGAAGAAAAAGCCATAATATTAAAATCGGATATTTCGGAAAGTGAAAAGGAAGAAATAAAAAACGTTTTGAAGAGTGAAGAAGATAAAGCACAAGTAGATTCAGTTTATAATGAAATTCTTCTTCTATCTAAACATAAACTTCCACCATCAAGGCAAGGAAACGTCTTTAAGCTTCCGCAGCTCTTTATCGATTTCGATGGCGAGAGACGGATATTTGATGAAGAAGTATTACTGCCATTAGATTGGAATTTAGCAAAGTGTGATTCAACATTAAATGAATCTGAATTTCCATTAAAAGTAGATTCTGGTCAAAAAGGATTAATTGATATTGATAGTAAAGGAAATGCTATCACTTATGCTCCTTCTGTTGTTCAAGCAGAATTAAAAAGCATTATTGTGTCAAGCACAATGGATAAAGATGGTTTGATTCAGTGGTTAGTTCGTGAACTAAGACATCAATCTATTCCTTATGCTCAAACTATAGTGTTTATTTCTAACTTAGTCGAAAGCTTGATCTCTTCACGCAATCTACAAGTTGAACATCTAGTGTTTATGCGCTTCAGATTAAAGTCAGCAATTAAAGAAAAAATTAAAAATCATTACCTTGCTGCAAAACAAAAGGGATTTCAGCAATTACTTTTCATAGAGCCGAACATTGTAAAAGAAGTGCTAAGTAAATTCTCATTAGGTGAAGATTTTATTTTTCCCGTGGCTTATCCAGTTGCAAATCCTTATTCAGGCAGCTTCCGGTATTCAAAACATTTCTATTCTCAAATTGGGGATATGAATGACGAGGAAGCTGAATGTGCATTAAACATTGATTCAAACTCAAATGTTGAGTTTTGGGTAAGAAATCTTGAAAGACAAGAATTTCATTCATTCTGGTTGCAAACATCAACAGATAAATTCTATCCTGATTTTATTGCAAAACTTAAGGATGAAACAATAGTTTTAATTGAATACAAAAACACTACGCTTTACTCAACCGATGATTCTAAAGAAAAAAGACAAATTGGAGATTTCTATGCTAATCTGAGTAGTGGTAAAATTCGCTTTGTTATGTTGAATGGTAAAGAATGGAATACACTTTACAATTATTTAAAGCAATAAAAATTTCTATGAGATATTAACTTTATGAAACTAAATAATCAACAAAACCTAGTGTTGACTCTATATGGAAAATTACTCTCAATTAAATATTCTAATCGTTGATGATGATGAAACTATTTGCCAAATACTTCAGGAATATTTTTTAGAAGAAAAATTTTTAGCAGAATATGTCTTAAACGGAATTGATGCATTAAAATTATTAGAAGAAAAATCATTCGATATTGTTATTTTGAATCTTAACATGCCTGGTTTAAGAGGTAACGAAGTCTTGACAATAATAAAACGTAAATTTCCTTCATTGCCTGTAATTATGTTATCAGCTCAGTCTGCAGTAAGTGCTGTCGTAGAATGTATTAAAATCGGTGCAGTTGATTATCTTACCAAGCCTTTTGATTATGATGAGTTATTGGAGTGCATTATACGATACTTTGATCGCAAATAAATTATAAAATATTTAGCTTGCTAAATTTCTCAATTAAATAAATCTAACACGTTCAAAGTATAGGTAAAAATAAAGATAAGTAGGAAATAACAAAAAACACTTAGTAACCAATTTCAGTTTTTGCAGCAACAGTCATCAAATATTTTTCATTCCAGGAAAACAAAAAAAGCCCGATTATACTTTATTATACTTTCACATTCGGGCTTTTAGTGTACACCCGCAGGGATTCGAACCCCGAACCTTCTGATCCGTAGTCAGATGCTCTATCCAATTAAGCTACGGGTGCATAAAATTTTGTGATGCAAAGTTAATATAATCAGTCTGTTTTATCAATCACTTAATAGTCTCAAATCCGATATAGGACATAAAAACAAAGATAATTTAACGGACAAATAATTATTTCTTAAAAATTCTTCCTTATGACTGTCTTTATTGAGCTAAAGGTGATTGTTCATATAACATTTTGAAGTCTTTACTTTAAGATATAGTCAGCTTGGAGAAAGTTATCCCTGAGTTTTGTTCTTATTGTTTTT
>JAKIZM010000027.1 GCA_022708025.1 Bacteroidota bacterium
TCTAATTTATCCCTTTTTTTGATATTTAAATAGTCCTTTCTGTATTTCTATTTCGGATTTAAGATATTATGAATAGATTGAAACAGGAATTAATTCCAGATTTGAATTCATAAAACTGAACTCTATATTTGAATACAAAAAAAATCAAAATGGCATCAAGAAAGAAAGTTAAATTTATCTTTGTAACAGGCGGAGTTGTTTCCAGTTTAGGAAAAGGAATTACTGCCTCATCTCTCGGACTTCTATTAAAGCAGCGCGGTTTCAGAGTAACAATTCAAAAATTTGATCCATATATTAATGTTGATCCGGGAACAATGAGTCCGTTTCAACATGGAGAAGTTTTTGTAACTGACGATGGTGCAGAGACTGATCTTGATCTTGGTCATTATGAGAGGTTTCTAGATGTTAATATGACACGCTCTAATAATACAACTACAGGACAAGTTTATTACGAGGTTATTACTAAAGAACGAAGAGGAGATTTTCTTGGAGCAACTGTACAGGTGATTCCGCATATTACTGATGAAATTAAGAGTAGAATGTTAAAACTAAGTGAACTTAATGAATATGATATTATTATTAGTGAAATTGGCGGTACAGTTGGTGATATTGAAAGCTTACCTTTTATCGAAGCTATGAGACAATTGATGTTGCAATTTGGCAGAGCAAACACAATGAATATACATGTTACTCTTGTTCCGTATATAGCTTCCGCTGGTGAAGTAAAAACAAAACCTACACAGCATAGCGTAAAAAATTTATTAGAGCTTGGTATTCAACCAGATGTTTTGATTTGCAGATCTGAAAAAAAACTTGAACGTGGAATAAGAGATAAAATAGCTCTTTTTACCAATGTTAATTCAAGAGCAGTAATTTCAAATTATGATTGTTCTTCGATTTATGAAGTTCCGTTGGTATTGCATAAGGAAAAGTTTGATCAGATAGTTATTGAAAAACTTCATTTACCGGATAAAAAAATTAATCTTGATAACTGGGAACAGTTTGTTCAGAAAGTAAAAAACCCCTCTCCAATAGTTGAAATAGCTCTCTGTGGTAAATATACCGGTCATATAGATGCTTATAAAAGTATATTGGAATCCTTTGTGCATGCAGGTGCCGAAAATAATTGTAAAGTTATTGTAAGACCAATAAATACAGAAAAACTTGAAACAGATGATCCTGCAAAATTATTCGATGGTGTTAGTGGAATACTTGTACCCGGAGGTTTTGGCGAAAGAGGTATCGAAGGGAAAATTAAAGCCGTAAAATATGCCAGGGAAAATGATATTCCTTTCTTCGGAATTTGTTTAGGGATGCAATGTGCTGTTATTGAGTTTGCAAGAAATGTATGTAATATTAAAAAAGCTCACAGTTCAGAGTTCAGGAAAAATAAATACAGTGTGATTGATCTGATGCCGGATCAGAAGAATATAAAAGCAATGGGTGCATCTATGAGATTAGGAGCTTATCATTGTAACATAAAGGAAAATACTAAGGCGTTCAGTGCATACAAAAGTAGCTTTATATCTGAAAGGCATCGACATAGATATGAAGTAAACAACAAATTCAGATCAAAGTTAATAGATAATGGAATGGTACTTTGCGGGCTTTCACCTGATAGCGAACTTGTTGAGATTATTGAACTACCAGATAAAAAATGGTTTGTTGCCTGTCAGTTTCATCCGGAGCTAAAATCACGGGCAACAAAAGCTCATCCGCTTTTTAGAGAATTCGTAAAAGCTTCATTAAATGAATCAAAAGAAAAGAATTTATAAGTCTTAATAAGATTATGAAAAAGCTTTCAATATTATTTATTGTTCTGTTTTTCACAGTGCAAGTTCTTCCTCAGACTCCAATAGACAGGCAAATACAAGTTGGATTAGATAAAATATATAACTTTAACTGGGAAGCCGGATTTGAATCCTTTAACTCAGTAATAGATAAATTTCCTGATGATCCGCGTGGATATCATTATAAATCTGTTATTTATTTGTGGTTTTATCTTGGAAACCTTCGTGAAGACAATCTGGATTCTTTTTATCATTATTCAGATAAAGCAATTGAACTGACTGAAAATAAAATAAAAGAAAATCCTTCTGCTGAATTAAGTTACCTTTTAGGTTCAGTTTATTATAATAAATCAATTGCCGAGGCAAGGAACGGAAATTTTCTTCAGGCATTATGGACAAGCAGTCAAATGAAGACAAATCTTGAAGATGCGATAAAGATTAAACCCGATTTTTATGATGCCTTCCTAGGTCTTGGACTGTATAATTTTGCTTTATCTCAAATACCGTCAAGCCTGGAATGGGCTGCCAATCTTGTTGGGATTAATGCTGACAAAGAACAAGGATTAAAACTGGTTATTAAATCAGCACAGAAAGGAAAGTTATCCAGAGTTGATGCTCAATATTATTTATCCCAGCTATATTCACGCGTAATTGTTGATCATCCTGAAGCGAAGAAAATTCTTTCTGATTTAGTAAGAAGATATCCAAAAAACTTGTTATTTAATTTTTCGCTTGCCTGGGTAGAATATGAATTGTGCGAACTGAATAATGCTGAAAAACATTTACGAAAAGTAATTAATGCTAAAGATGAATTTTATCCGTTCATTTTATCCAACTCAAATCTATTATTGGCGAATATCTTTTTCGACCGGACTCAGTTTGATTCTGCCAGAGTTTATTATCAGAGCTTTTTAAAAAGTGCAGTGAATAATGATTTTAAAGGATATGCAAATTTCAGAATTGGATTGTCTTTGGAATTAACAGGTAAAAGGAAAGATGCGTTAAAATATTACAAACTGTCTAATACCGGAAATACAGATATTGAAGAAGATCTTTATGCAGAAAGGAAAGGAAATGAATTGAAGGACTCAGTGCTGACTGAACCGGAAAAGAGATTGATATTGATCAGCACTTTGTACAAACAGAATAAATTAAATGCAGCAAGGGATTCATTAACTAATTATTTAAAATCAACTGATATTGAGAATGAACAAAAAGCAGAAGCAAAATTGTTTTTAGCGCAGGTATTTTATCAGCAAAAAAAGTATAAGGAATCACTTAATGCTGCTGTAGATTGTCTGCACTTGGAAATAAAAAAGGAAAACTGGATGCATGCATTTGCTCATTATATTGCTGCCTGGAATTGTTACCATTTAAAGAATTATACAGATTCAAAGTTATTCCTGCTTCAGATTAAGGAAATAAGTGAATATGATTTCAGAAATTCACTTGAAAATAAGATTTATACTTTAGAGCGGCTTTTGCCTAAGGATACAAGAAATAATTGATTTTTAGCTCTTCTTTAATTGCTTCTTTTTTAGTGATTAGCTAATTTTCGCCAACATTTCAGGTATTTTTAATTGAATATTGCAATTTTTGTATCTGGCAGAGGTTCAAATCTAAAAGCTATTTTAAATGATCCTGATTTAAAGGAAATTATTAAAGTAATTGCTGTTGTAAGTGATAAGTTTGATTGTAAAGCTTTTGAGATCGCACATGAATTTGGAATTGAAACTTATATAATTGGTGATGGTGATAATAAAATAAATGCAGAACAATTAACAAAAAAATTATTGGATTTAAATGTATCGTTAATTGTTTTAGCCGGATACTTGAAATTGATTCCGGATGTTCTTATTAAATCTTTTGTTAACAGGATGATTAATATTCATCCCGCATTATTACCTTCTTTTGGCGGAAAAGGAATGTACGGAATTAATGTTCACAAAGCTGTTTTTGAATCCTCTGCAAAGGTAAGCGGCGCAACAGTGCATTTAGTGGATAGTTCGTATGATACCGGAAAGATAATTGCTCAGCAATGTGTTGATATCTCAGATGTTGCTTCGCCTGAAGAAATTGCTGAAAGAGTATTAAAGATTGAACATCAAATTTTACCTGAAGTTATAAAAGCATTTGCGCTTAATAAAATAAAAATCGTCTCTAACAGAATTGAAATAATAAAAGAATAGAAAATAATTTTCTATTCATAAGGAAATTAAATTGAAAAAACTTGCCTTAATCAGCGTATCAGATAAAACTAAGATCATTGATTTTGCTGGTGACTTAATAAAAAACGGTTATGAAATTATAGCCACCGGCAATACAGCCAAGCTGCTTAAAGAAAACAATATTGCTGTTAAAGAAATAAGTTTATTAACCGGATTTCCTGAAATCTTTGGGGGCAGGGTAAAAACTCTTCATCCAAAAATTTTTGGCGGAATTTTATTTAGAAGAGACAATGATTCCGATATTAAACAAGCAGAACAAAACTCGATCAGCCCTATTGATATAGTTTGTGTAAATCTATATCCGTTTGTAAAAACTATTTCAAATCCGAATTCAACTCTGGAAGAGATTATTGAGAATATTGATATCGGAGGACCAAGCCTTGTAAGAGCTTCTGCAAAAAATTATAGATATGTTTCTATTCTGACTAATCCCGATCAATATGAATCATTTCTTTCTGAATTAAACTCCGGAGAAATATCTGAAAGTACTCGCAAGAAATTAGCTGTAGAAGCCTTTTCGCATACATCGAATTATGATACTCACATTGCAAATTATCTTGAGAAAAGATTTGATGAACCATCTTCTTATTTCAGAATTAATGAAAAACTGAATTATGCTTTAAGATATGGGGAAAATCCACATCAATCAGCTTCGGTTTATGGCAGTTTTGATAAATACTTTGAAGTTTTTCATGGCAAAGAAATTTCTTACAACAATATTTTAGACCTTGTTTCCGCAGTTGAATTATGTGAAGACCTTGGGGAAACATCCTGCACAATAATTAAGCATAATAATCCTGCTGGTGCGGCAACAGCAAATAGTAATCTTGAAGCTTATAAGCTCGCATTAAAATGCGATCCTGTTTCTTCTTTTGGAGGTATAGTTGCGTTTAATCGTGAGGTTGATGCAGAAACTGCAGAAGAACTAAATAAAATATTCTTGGAAATAGTATGCGCTCCTTCTTTTAGTAATGAAGCATTAGATCTTTTAAAAAAGAAAAAAGACAGAAGACTTGTTCTAAAGAAAAAAAATATTTTAAGTGATGCAAAATCTTATAGATCCATTCCTGGCGGAGTGCTTGTTCAGGATTCGGATACTATTTCACTTAATGAATCAGAATTAAAATTTGTTACTGATAAAAAACCGTCTTTATCAGAATTAGATGACTTAAAATTTTCATGGAAAATTGCTAAACATACTAAATCAAATGCAATTGTTTATGTAAAGAATAAAACAACTCTGGGCGTTGGTGCTGGTCAGATGTCAAGAATAGATTCAGCTAAAATTGCTGTTATGAAAGCAAAAGAACATGGGCTTGATTTGACCGGATCAGTTGCTGCTTCTGATGCATTTTTTCCGTTTGCAGATGGTCTTTTAGAAATTATAAAATGTGGTGCTGTTTCAGTTATTCAGCCCGGTGGTTCTGTCAGAGATCAGGAAGTAATTGATGCAGCAAATAAAAGTAATATTTCAATGGTATTTACAGGTATAAGGCACTTTAAACATTAAGAGGAACAATGGGAATATTCGATTTTTTTTCAAACGACATTGCAATTGATTTAGGTACTGCTAATACTCTTATCTATGTTAAGGGAAAAGGCATTGTATTAAATGAACCTTCGATTGTAGCATTTGACAAGAATTCCAAACGCATTATTGCACTTGGCAATAAAGCAAAAGAAATGCAGGGCAGGGAACATAAAGAAATTAAAGTAACCCGTCCTATGCGTGATGGTGTAATTGCAGATTTTGAAATTGCAGAAGGAATGATAAGAGCATTTATAAAAAGAGTGCGCGGTGGAAGTGCAATGGCAAGCCGAAGAGTAATCGTTGCTGTTCCAAGTGGTGTAACTGAAGTTGAAAAAAGAGCAGTCAGAGATAGTGCCGAACATGCAGGTGCTAAAGAAGTTCACTTGATGGCTGAACCAATGGCAGCAGCAATTGGAATCGGTATTGATGTTGAAGCGCCTGTAGGAAATATGATAATTGACGTTGGCGGTGGAACTACTGAAATAGCTGTGATTGCGTTATCAGGTATAGTTAATGAAGAATCCATACGTGTTGCCGGCGATGAAATGAATTATGCTATAATGCAGTTCTTCAAAAAGAATCATAATATTTTAATTGGTGAAAGAACCGCTGAAGCTATTAAATGCGAAGTTGGTTCCGCTGTTCCGCTTAAAGAAGAGATAACGATTCAGGTTAAAGGAAGAGATTTGGTCGGAGGCATTCCAAAAACAACAGAAGTAAGTTCAGTTGAGATCAGAGAAGCATTAAATGAATCTGTTGTGCAAATAGTTGATGCTGTAAGACAGACTCTGGAAAGAACACCTCCGGAACTTTCTGCAGATATTCTGGATCGTGGTGTTATGATAACCGGCGGAGGTGCATTATTAAAAGGTCTGGATGAAAGAATAAGGATGGAAACTAATCTTCCTGTTCATATCTCGGAAGATCCGTTAACTGCTGTTGTTAGAGGTGCAGGAAAAGTAATTGATAATTTAAGTCAGTATTCAAAGGTATTAATCCGTAACCGAAGATATTAATGATCAGATTTATTTCATCTACGTGGGAAAAATTTAAAGAATATATTGTACTTGTTGTTTTAATAATAATCAGTTTAGCCTTACTATCACAAAATAATTCGCAGGGAATTCAAAAAGTCCGTGCAGTTGCTTTTGGTTCTTTCGCTTCAGTAACATCAGTTTTTTCAGATATTTTTAATATCAGTAATCTTAAAAAAGAAAACGAAGAATTAAGACGTACTAATGCTGAGATAATGCTGCAATTAAGCAGACTCAGGGAATCAGCAATAGTTAACGATGATCTAAAAGGGTTACTTGCTTTAAAAGACTCAACCAAATATCCGCTTATTATTGCTTCAATAATTTCAAAATCCTTATCCA
The DNA here is from genome assembly GCA_022708025.1 of Bacteroidota bacterium. GTDB lineage: Bacteria > Bacteroidota > Ignavibacteria > Ignavibacteriales > Ignavibacteriaceae > IGN3. Next base: position 6,926 of record JAKIZM010000027.1, read on the forward strand.
AATCACAAGGTACAGTTACTCTAAATGTTGGTAGCTCAAGTGGTGTTAAACCTGGTATGCCTGTTATTACTGATAAAGGAATAGCAGGGATTATCTTTTCTGTTTCAGCTAATTATTCAATTGCAAGAACACTTAACAATGTTGATCTCAATCTTACTGTTAAATGTGAGAGAACCCGTGAAAATGCAGTGATGAAATGGAAGGGCGACAGACTTGTAATGATAAATGTTCCAAAGACCTTCGGATTAAAAAAAGGAGACAGAATTGTAACTTCCGAGATTAGTTCGATAGTTCCTGTTCCGATTCCTGTTGGAATTGTTGCTGAAATAGGGAATGTGGAAATGGGAATTTTTAATGAGGTTACAATCCAGCCATTTGTTGATTTTCAGAAGGTTGAAAATGTTTTTGTCCTTGGTTTGGTAAAAAGTAAAGAGATTGATGATATTGAATTTAACTTTCTGAATAAAAGATGATCAAACCTGCTTATATAGTATCATTTATTTTATTTTTTCCATTGCTGCTTATTCAGACAACAATAGTTCCTTTAATAGCTATTGATAATATTATTCCTGATTTGATCATAATAATCTTGGTTTATTATGCAATTACGCAAGGGCAGATTTATGGAACAGTTTTAGGATTTATTTATGGCTTCTTATTTGATATTATTACAGGAAGTCTTTTAGGAAGCACAATGATAGCTAAAACAATTGCAGGTTTTACTGCAGGATATTTTTCTTCAGAAAATAAAAGGGATCAATATCTGATTTCTTATAATTTTGCTTTAATTGTATTATTAGCTTCACTTATTGAATCTACTATCAGTGCTTTTTTCTCATCAGTTAGTTTAAACACAAATATTTTTATTTTATTTATTCAATATGCATTGTTTCCCGCATTATATACTTCTTCAATTGCACTATTGGGTATGATCTTCTATCCTAAAAGGAGATTGTTTTGAGATCCGTAAACTTTGCATCGATTAACAGACGAAGTTTTATAAGTGCAATGCTAATCATTGTATTTGCAGTGATATCGTTTAGATTATTTCAAATGCAAATCCTGGAAAGCCAATCCTATGAAGAAAAGTCAGCTGATAACAGTATCAAAGCTATTGAACAGATGCCTTTCCGTGGCGTTTTTTATGATCGGAATTTGAAAGTAATGGTTGATAATATTCCTGCCTATACTTTACGCATTACACCGGCTGATTATGATACTACACTTAACGAAATGCTTGATAAGATTCTTGGAGCAAATCCCGGATATGTTTCTTTGATATTAAAAAGGAACAGAATTTATTCTAAATATATTCCAATCAGAATTAAAAGAGGGATAGGCTTTGAAGTAGTTTCGTGGTTTGAAGAAAACCGAGAAAATTTACCCGGTGTTGATTACATTGTTGAAATGCAGCGGGGTTATCCATTGGGAATCAGAGCATCACATTCATTTGGTTACACAAAAGAAATCTCACCGCAGCAATTGAAGGATGAAAAAGATTATTATGCTCCCGGCGATTATGTAGGTCATAATGGAATTGAAAAACAATATGAAAAAGATCTAAGAGGCATAAAAGGATTTAATTATGTATTAGTTAATTCCAATCGAAAGGAAATCGGTAAATACAAAGATGGTGCGGCAGATAAGAATTCAATAAAAGGAAAAGATTTAGTCCTTTCATTTGATGCTGATGTTCAAAAAGTAGCTGAAGAACAAATGCTTGGAAAAAGGGGAGCTATTGTTGCCATAGAACCGAGCACTGGTGAGATATTAGCTATTTTGAGTGCGCCTGATTATGATCTTAATCAATTTGCTTATGTTACTTCCAAGGAATTTCTTCAGGAACTTTATAACAATCCGGATAAACCATCTTTTAACAGAGCAACGATGTCTCTTAAGCCGCCCGGTTCCACATTTAAAATGCTTGCTGCAATTGCTGCTTTGGATTTAGGTGTTATAACTCCACAAACAACTTTTTATTGCGGCGGTGGTTTCACTTTCGGCAGATTCTTCAAATGCCACGGTTCCCACGGTTCTGTTAATGTTATCCGTGCAATAGAAAAATCCTGCAATACATTCTTCTATCAGCTTATTTATAAGATTGGTTTGGATAGATGGAAAGAGTATGCATTAAAGTTTGGCTTTGCTCAAAAAACAGGAATTGATATCGGCGAAGAAGCAGCCGGTTTTATTCCCGGCGAAGATTATTACGTTAAATTGTACGGAGAAAAATGGCCTCGTAGTATTATGGCAAGCCTTGGCATTGGGCAGGGAGAAGTGAGTGTTACTCCTTTACAATTAGCAAAATATGTAGCACTAATAGCAAATGATGGTAAATCATTTCAGCCTCATATTGTTAAAGGTTATTTAGATGATCAGACAAAACAGATTATACCATATAAGTTTCCTGAAATAAATACAGGAATTAAAAAAGAAGTTTTTGATATTGTAAAAGAAGGTATGTATTTAGTTGTTAATGGTGCTGGTACTGCAACACACATTAGATTACCCGATATTCATATATCCGGTAAAACTGGTACTGCACAAAATCCTCACGGTAAAGATCACGCTTTCTTTGTAGGATTTGCACCTTCTGAAAATCCTAAGATAGCAGTTGCTGTTGTAGTTGAAAATGTTGGATTTGGCGGCACCCACGCTGCTCCGATTGCCAAAGCTTTGATTGAAACTTATTTAAAAAAGAAACCAAATGAAGTTAAACCTGAAGGCTTAAAGAATAATCAAACTATTGCCGGAGTAAATCTTGAGAATTGATTATAAACTCAGTGATAAGTTTGATTTCGGATTGTTTATTTCGGTGCTGATTTTATTCCTGATTGGATTAGCTGCAATCTATAGTTCTACATTCAATCATCCGACAATGAGTGGTAACTTTAACAGGCAATTAATTTTTGGTATAGCTGCGTTTATTGTTTTCTTTATTACTTATTCTATTCCGTCAAATACTTTCAGAATGATAGCAATCCCAACCTATCTTTTTTCACTTTTACTTTTGTTGATTGTTTTGGTTGCTGGCAGAAAAACTTCTGGTGCCAGAAGCTGGCTGGATATTGGACCGTTGGGATTTCAGCCTTCGGAACTTGCTAAAGTTGGAACTATCCTTGTTATGTCTCTCTTTTTAAGCAGAAAAAATACTGACATAGAATCATTTAAAGATATAGTCCTTGCTTTAATGATTGGATTCATACCGGTTATGATGATATTGCTTGAGCCTGATATGGGAACTGCAATTGTTTTTGCAGGTCTTATACTTTTACTGATTTTCTGGAAAGGTATATCTATCTTTGGTTTATTTATTGTACTATCACCGGGATTTGTTGCTGTCTCAGCGTTATTTGGTTTTTATTATTTTCTAGGTGCTTTAGCTTTAACATTAATTGTCTTGTTACTTTTCCGTAAAGATATTTTTTTCAGCGGGTCAATATTTGCGTTAAATCTGGCTGCAGGATTTTTTGCAGATTATTTATATCATGCTTTAAGTCCTCATCAGCAGAAACGAATACAATCATTTATTGATCCTAATATGGATCCGCTTGGTGCCGGATATAACACAATACAGGCTAAAGTAGCTATCGGAAGCGGCGGATTACTTGGTAAAGGATTTCTTCAGGGCAATCAGACACAACTACAATATATTCCTGAGCAATGGACTGACTTTATTTATTGTGTTATAGGTGAGGAGTTTGGTTTTATCGGTTCGATGTTCGTTATTATTTTATTTCTTTATCTGTTTTTTAAAATTCTGAAAATTGCATCAACTACAAAAGATGAGTTTTTAAGCTTAATAATCATTGGAGTTTTGTCAGTTTATTTTATCCATTTTTTAATAAATATAGGAATGGTAGTTGGTGTCTTACCTGTAATTGGAATTCCATTGCCTTTTGTAAGTTATGGAGGCAGTTCTCTTTTAGTTAATATGTTTATGCTTGGTATAATTGCAAATGTATTTAGGAACAGAAAAAACTTTACATAAAAATTTATGAAAGCTATCGAAAAAATTCTTATTAACAACAAAGCGGGTAAATTTGTTTGTGTTGGTTTGGATAGTGACATAAAAAAAATTCCTAAGATCCTGCAGAGCGATAAAGATGCTGTATATAAATTTAATTCAGAAATAATAGAAGCTACAAAAGATTATGCAGCAGCATACAAAATAAATTTTGCATTCTATGAACAAAACGGTTCTAAAGGTTTAAGTGAGCTTGAAAGAACTGCAGAACTGATTCCTGATAATATCCTTTCAATTGCGGATGCAAAACGAGGCGACATTGGTAATACATCTGAAATGTATGCCCGCTCGGTTTATGAACATTTCAAATTTGATTCTGTTACACTTAATCCATATATGGGCAAAGATTCATTACAGCCGTTCTTAGATTATCACGATAAACTTAATTTTATTTTAGTGCTAACATCAAATCCAGGCGCAAATGATTTTGAAAAACTCCTTTTGGATAATGGAAAATTTGTTTATCAGGAAATTCTCTTAAAAATAAATCAGTGGAATGATCATCATAATTGCGGAATAGTGTTTGGTGCTACAAAAACTGAAGAATTAAAATCAAATATTAAAAACTTTGGAGAGTTAACCGTTTTGCTTCCGGGTGTTGGCGCTCAAGGCGGCAGTATGTCGGATGTTAAAAAAGTTTTTAAAGATAATAAGAGAGAAAATTATATTGTTAATGTTAGCAGAAGTATTATTTATAAAAGTTCAGATTCAGATTTTGCTGAAGCAGCCAGAAATGAAATTATAGCGCTGCATCAAATTAGTTATTGATTGATGTTAGGTTTAAGTTATATAATATTGTAGCTATTTTAGTTTATTATTAATAAAATAATTACTGAAATACTTAAATTAATTTTGAGTTTCTCTTGAAAACGAAGAATAAATTTCCGGAAGATCTGATTTACAAGGTTTGGGAAGAAAAACGTTTTAATCTGCCCCTGACTTCTGCCGAAGGACTTCCGATAGATATTCTGGATTCCGGTGTCAGAAATAATGAAGTTGCCGGTCCTGACTATCAGCATGCAAAAATTAGAATTGGCAATATAACTTTTACAGGTGATGTTGAAATAGATACTGCCCATTCTGATTGGAAAGCACACGGACATAATATCAATGAACGATATAATAAAGTAATTCTGCATGTAGTCTTATCAAACGATTCTTCATATCCTTTTGTTGTTACCCAGAATGGAAGAAAGGTTCCTACTCTTTCGATAGAAAATCATTTAAGCACTTCAATAAAAGAAAACATCAATAAAGATCTTGCTGAGATAAACCAAGGGACTAAGTTAAAAATGCCTTGTGCAGAATTAAACAATCAGCTGCTGCGAAAAGATAAGTTACATTTAGTAAAAAGTTTAGGTTTAATCCGATTCAGAAAAAAATGCGAAAAAGATATTGAGAGATTAAAAGAACTGATTTTACTTAAACAGCTTCAGATTAAAGAGCCAAAGATTTATCACGATTTCTATAAAGAAGTATCAACCCGAACTTTCAGTCAATCTGAATTTGAACAAAAGCAGATATGGGAAACATTATTATATGAGCAAATATTTGAGGCTCTTGGATATTCGAAGAATAAAGACAGCATGCTTAAATTAAGCAGATATGCAGAAATAGATTCGTTTTATAAAATTGAAAACCGGGATTCTGAAACAATTGAAAGTATATTATTTCACATTAGCGGTTTATTTCCCGCAGTAACAGATATTCTTGATGAAAGAACCTCTGAGTATATCCGCAAAAGTATTGATATATGGAATAAAGTTAAGGTAAATTTTGATTCGGGAATAATGAACAAGAATGAATGGAACTTTTTTAAGTTAAGACCTCAGAATTTTCCTACTCTTAGAATTGCTGCAGGAGCCAGAATATTAAAAAAACTTGTTAATGCTGATCTGTTTAATAACCTTATTAGGATATTCGAGGAATATTCTGATACAAATAAAATCATTAATAAACTTAGGAATACTATAATTACAAAAGGGGAAGGATATTGGGCTAATTACTACACATTTAACAAGCCTGCAAAAAACAAGTTAAACTATTTTATTGGTGTTGGTCGTACTGATGAGATTGTGGTAAACATTATTTTACCTTTGTTCTCTGTTTACTTTGAAATGATGAATCAGGAAAAAACATCCAAAAAGGTTCTTAATGTATTTCTGAATTATTATCAGAAGGAAAGTAATCACTTAGTTGATCAAGTTAATGAGAACTTAGGGTTTAAAAATGAAAAATTCCGGAGTGTTTATTATCAGGGAATGATTGAATTATTCAGGAGTTACTGTATAAAAAACAAATGCCTTGAATGTGAGATAGGGAAAAAAGTCTTTACTAATTATTCTGAGTAAGTCTTTTTATTTCATCTCTTAATTTTGCGGCTCTTTCAAACTCTTCACTTTCCAAAGCCTCTCTGAGCTTATCCTGCAATGCAGCTATTTTTGCTTCTTTAGATAATGGTTTTTTCTCTTGTTCCTGATCGGAACTTTCAAAACCAGGTATATCAGTTTCATCAGATGGAACAAATGCAGCTGTTTCCATTACAATTTCGCTTACAAAAATCGGTGCATCAGCCCGCACAGCCAAAGCAATAGCATCACTTGGCCGTGCGTCAATTTCATTTGTTAACCCTGATGATTCTAAAACGATCCTTGCAAAAAAAGTATTATCTTTTAATTCATTGATAATTATTTCAATTACATTAGCACCAAGATTATCAATAAGAACTTTCAGAAGATCGTGTGTTAGCGGTCTTGGCGGTTTTACTCTTTCCATTTCAAGAGCTATTGCCTGTGCTTCAAAAGCACCAATGATTATAGGCAATCTTCTGGCACCATTTATTTCTTTAAGAAGAATGGCATAAGCACCGCCAGTAGATGGGCTTGATGAAAGACCAAGTATTTCACACTGAACTTTTTCCAACTTAAGACCTTCAGAATTATGATTTAATTTTTTTAATTTCTTCAGTTAAAACAGGTAAAATTTCAAAAACATCTCCTGCAATACCATAATCAGCAATACTGAAAATCGGGGCATCTTTATCTTTATTTATTGCAACTATATATTTTGATGAAGACATTCCTGCCAGATGTTGAATTGCACCTGAAATTCCGCAAGCTATATATAGTGAAGGTGATACTGTTTTTCCTGTTTGTCCGACCTGTTCACTATGTGGTCGCCATCCTGCATCAACAACTGCTCTTGATGCGCCAACTGCTGCGCCAAGAACTTCTGCAAGAGATTCAATTAGATTGAAATGCTCTGGTCCTTTCATTCCTCTTCCACCCGCTACAATAATGTTTGCTTCTGCAACATCAAGTTTTCCTTCAGACTTTTTATAAGCAACCACTTTTGTTTTCAGATTTGGATTCGAAATTTCTTCAACTTTTATCTCCGGACTTTGATCAGATACTTTTTCAGCTTTGAATACATTGGGTCTGATCGTGTATATTTTTACATCAGAATGCAGCTTTGATTTTATATAAGCTTTGCCTGCATAAACCGGACGAGTTGCAATTATTTCATCGCCTTCCACGGTTAAATTAATACAATCAACAATACAAGCTGAGTTTAGTTTAACAGCTATGCGTGGAGTTAATTCATTCCCAAAAGATGTATTACCTAATATTATAACACTTGCATTTACTTCTTTAGCATAATTACTGGTCAACTCGGAATATGCGCTCGAGCTAAAGTTATGCAGATCAGCATTTTTCAAATGAGTAATCTTTGCTGCGCCGTAATTACCAAGATTTGATAATCCTTCAATCTCAGAGCCAATTACAACAGCTTCAAATTCAAGATTTAATTCTTTAGCTAATGATACACCAACACTTACTGCTTCATAAGATATTTTTTTAATGATACCTTCTCTTTGTTCAATTACTGATAAAACTTTGTTTGCCATATTTTCACCTATATTACCTTAGCTTCTTCTCGTAAAAGTTTAACTAATTCAGGAACAGCACTGCTGTCTGTTCCAAGTATTCTTCCGGGTTGCTTTGATGGTGGAAGACTCATATCAATCGTTTCTGTTAGTGCCGAATAGGCAACAGCCGGTTTCTCAGCAATATTTTTTTTCTTTGCAGCCATAATTCCTTTTAATGAAGCATATCTTGGTTCATTTAATCCTTTTTGAGCAGTGATTACAACCGGAATCTCAGTTTCAACGACTTCTCTTCCGCCTTCAATTTCTCTTTCTGCAATCACTTTATTGCCTTCTAATTTCAAATCAACAACAACAGGAATGCAATTATAGTTAAGCAGTTCAGCAGTTAATTGTCCGGTTATTGAATTATCAAAATCTACTGATTGCTTTCCGAAAAAAACTATTTCGCAACCCAGTGATTTTATTTCTTCACTAAGTGCACGTGCAATTCCAAAAGAATCACGAGGCTGATCATCTTTTAATAAAACACCTTCATCAACTCCCATTGCAAGGGCTTTTCGTATTGTTTCTTTATTAGTTTCTCCGCCAACGCTTATTGCATAAACAACCGTATCTGCTCCTGATTTTTCTTTAGTTTTAAGAGCTTCTTCAATAGCAAACTCATCATAAGGGTTAAGAATATATGTAACCCCGTTTGGATCAATAGATTTTCTGTCTGATCCTATCTTTATCCTTGTTGCAGTATCAGGTACGTGACTAATACAAACCGCTATTTTCATTTAACCTCCGTAAAGTTCTATGTTTTTTGATCAAAAATATAAACATGTAAGTGCCTAAAAACAATTTTAATATTTTTTATGTACAAAAATTACAATATCTTACATTGTCTTTAAAAAGAATCTGAAAAGAATTAATGTTAATATGGAATTGCAGCCAAATCAATCTCAGCAAAATGAAGTTGTAACTGAAGAAACTACAGGTATTGGTTTGAGTTCTCGTGTGCTTTTATTTAATGATGATTGGCACACATTTGATGAAGTAATAGCTCAATTGATTTCTGCTACTAAATGCACTTTTGAAAAAGCCCGAAGTCTGGCATTCGAGGTTCATGTAAAAGGAAAAGCAATTGTATTTAGCGGCAGTATGAAAGATTGTCTGAAAGTATCTTCTGTATTAGAAGAAATAGCTTTGCACACTCAAATTATTACTTAGCTTCACCTTTTTTGTTTTCGCAGCTAACACACGCACAATACTCATAAATATCTTCATAGCCATAATGAATTGTTAATTCATCACCTGTTTCGATTGAAGATGCAGCATAAAGTATCAGATTTCCGTTATCATCTTCATCAACATCGCAATTATAATCACAAGAATGATTTATATATTTTAAGTATGAGTTGTTTGAAACATCTATAAATTCGTTATCATTTTTGTAAAAGATATAAACATTATTTTCTTCATCCTCTCTGCGTTCACATTCTTCAGAATCAATAACTTCTCCGGTTATTTGAACAATAATATCTCCTTCCTTGAAAGAAGTATTTGCAAATAACCCTTTACCATGAACTAATGATTTATCAACCTTTAAAAAATTTTTATACATAATTAGAAGATTAGTGAAAAAGTAAAATTTCAGGCTGCTAAAATATGAATATTTATTTTACAAAAAAATTATTAAGCATTTTCTTTAAATACATAATTTCAATCGAAATTATTTCTCTTTTTCAATATTGGGAGAATTATATATCCATTTTTCAAAACAAAGAAATGGATATTAGTTGCTAACCAAAAATGATTGAAAAAAGAAATATTTTTTGGTATTTAATTTGTTTTATGCAGCCAACTACAACACTATTCAGGGAGAGTACTGTTAAAGTAAGTTTACAGTAAATAAGAATTATTTCTCTTTTTTATTTTTGCCTTTAGTAATAATTCTTTCAATATTGCAATAAACATTAACTTAATTTTAGGAGGATATATGAAACTCTTTAGTTGCTCTCTAGTTGTTATTATGCTCATTACAGTATTTGATGCCTTTTCGCAAAATGGAAATTCTTACGTTGGCGTTGAAACTTGTGCAATGTGTCATAAAACAGAGAAACAGGGAAGTCAGTTATCTATTTGGCAAAACAGCAAACATGCCAAAGCATACGAAACACTTAAAACAGAACAAGCTAATCAAATAGCAAAAGATAAGGGTTTTACCACATTAGCAGTTGAAACACCTGAATGCTTAAAATGCCATGCAACCGGTTATAATGTTGATCAGTCCTTATTAGGAAAGAAATTTAAAGTTGAAGACGGCGTACAATGCGAAACCTGTCACGGTGCTGGTTCTGCTTATAAAGATATGAAGATAATGAAAGATAAAGAACTCGCCATTAAAAACGGATTAGTAGTTCATGAGAAACTTGAAAATTTCTGTATCAGTTGTCATAATGTTGAAAGCCCAACATATGTAGATATGAATATTGAGGAAGCCTGGGAAAAAATTAAACACCCGAAACCGTAAACTAAAAAATTTATTAAAAAATAATTTTAGCAGATATATAAATGAAGAAACTTATACTCGTTTTTCTGCTTGCAATAAACACAATAGTTTTTGCTCAGAATATAAATGGTCGTTTTTCAAGTTCGGTTTATACTTTTGAAAGATACGATTCACTTAATTCTTCCGAAAATTATGTGCGGGCATATGAAATGCTTAACCTTAATCTGAACTATAATAAGTTTTCAGTCAGGTCATATCTAAATCTTGAAACTGACTTAACTAAGGAGCAGATATCAGATCCGAGATTAAGGTTTTATAATTTATATCTTGAAGCCAGAGATTTATTTAATATTGCTACTGTTAAAGTCGGAAGGCAGCCCATAATCTACAATGTGGTAGGCGGCTTATTTGATGGCGGCTCAATCACATTAAAACATTCTGATTATAAGTTGAATGCATTTTATGGCGGTAATGTGCCGGCTTACCAGAAACTTGAAATAACAAATGATTTCAAGAATAATTTTATTATGGGTGGTAAGTTTACTACTACTGTTATTCCAAATTCTCAATTTTCTATCGGCTATGTTAATAAAAACTTTAAACCCGATAGTTATTTAGCAAACAGATTAGATCCGAATCTGAATCTGATTGAAATTGAAATTGAGAATAAATCAAATCAATATCAGTTTGTAACCGGTGAATTAAATTATACAATGCCTGAAATCGTTCAGGCATTTTTTCGTTATGATTATGATATAAATTTCAACCAGACTTCCCGATTCGAATTCGATGCCCGAACAGAAGCTGTAAAAAATCTTGGATTGAATGTTTATTATAATTTCAGAGAACCTAAAATCAGGTATAATTCAATCTTCTCAGTATTTGATTATGGAAACACTCACGAAATTGAAGTAGGCGCTGATTATAAGATAAACAGAATGATTACCGTTATTGGCAAGTTTGGCAATGTCCAGTACAAAGATGAAAACTCTCAAAGAATCGGAATTGGTTTATCCACTTCATACGGATCAGTTAATTATCGTAAAACATTTGGTTATGCCGGAGAGCTTGATGCAATTTCACTATACTCTGGTTATACTTTATTTGATGGTTTATTAACTCCTTCAGTTGGATTGTCATATACAAACTATAAACTTAGCCCTGATGCAGAATCCAACAGTATTACTTCATTATTGGTAGGTACAAATATCCGTCCTTTCAGAATGTTGTCCTTCGATCTGCAAGGGCAGTATATGGATAACAAAATATATAAAAATGATCTTAGGTTATTCTTTAAACTTAATTACTGGTTTAACTTAAATATTTAAATCTCATACCATGCAAAAAATAAAATTTTTATATTTGTTTATCTTTCTCGGAATAACTGCTTTGCTATTAATAGGTGCAATCAGCAGTGAGAAAAAAGATAATCTGCCTTCAAATGAAGGTAAAATCAAATTTTCTCACTCACTTCATAAAGATCTTGTGGATTGCCAGACTTGTCACTCAGCAGTAATGGAAAGCATAAACCTTAAGAGCCGCTTATTCCCGACTCACGATAATTGTTCAGATTGTCATGAAGTTGATAATGACGAAGAATGTTCAACCTGTCATTATGATGATAATTTTGAGGCTCTTACAAAAAGAGAATCAGGACTATTATTCAATCATAAATTCCATCTTACTGATCAGAAAATTGATTGTGAATCCTGCCATAAAGGTATTTCTGATGTAGATTATAGTTGGCAGGCAGTTCAGCCTAATCCGCCAATGGAGCAGTGCTATAGCTGTCATAATAATAAAACAGTTGCTTCCAATGCTTGTGAATCATGCCATATATCTACTGTTAATTTGATACCTCAGAATCATAAAGTTATAAGCTTTACCAAGACACACAAATTTGCAGCCTCTGAGTTTAAAGCTAATTGTATAATGTGCCACGATAATCAAAGCTGTGATGAGTGCCATGTTGCTACAATCGGAATTACTGAAGTTAATCTTAAAGATGATTTTTATCAGCCTTATTATCCCAGCAATTTTGTTGATGGTGCAAAAGTTCAGGCTATCAGTCGTGTACACGAATTAAACTACAGGTTTATTCACGGCATTGATGCAAAAGGTAAAACTTCTGATTGTCAGACCTGCCATCAGGTAGAAACATTCTGTGCTGAATGTCATCAATCAGAAAATCAGGATTTTGCATTTGGCGGAATATTACCGGCAACACATCTTAAACCTACTTTTAAAACATTTGGTGTTGGGACCGGTGGTGGAGATCACGCAACATTAGCTAAGCGGGATATAGAAAGATGTATGTCTTGTCATGATGTTAATGGTGCTGATCCGACTTGCATTACCTGCCATTTTGATGCCGATGGTATAAAAGGTACAAATCCAAAAACTCATCCTGTTGGATTTATGAAAGGAGAAAAAGGAGATTGGCATACTGATTTTGGTTCTATTTGTTATAATTGCCATACAAGTGCATCACCAAATTCTCCGCCTACAGCCGGATTCTGTAATTATTGTCATGGAATTTAAATGAAATTTAACAACGGAAAATCAATGAAGTACTTAAGAATATTTTTTATAGCTAATATTTCATTATTATTTTTTATTAGTTGTAGTGATATCAGAGAAGACATTCCAATTTCGGCTCCCAAAATTGCACTTCATAAAGATGGAATAAAGAATCCCGCTTCTCCGAATTTCCACGGCAGACTTGTAGCAACTTCTAATTGGGATATGAAACAATGTCAACAATGCCATGCTGCTAATTATAACGGTGGAACTGCAGGTGCAAGCTGTTACGATTGTCATAAAACTCCCGGAGGACCGGAAGCTTGCAATACTTGTCACGGTGATTTTTCTAATCCTTTAAGGATTGCTCCACCAAGAGCATTAAATGGTGATGTTCTTTCTTCTGATAGGGGAGTTGGAGCTCATTCTAAACATTTATATGATAATAAGCTTGGTAAAGTTGTTAGCTGTAATCAGTGCCATATTGAACCAGCAACAGGATTTTCTGATCCATCACATATAGATAATACTCCTGGTGCAGAAATAGTGTTTGGTTCACTTTCTAAATTGCAGACAAATAAATCAAATGGTTTTAATTATCAAGCTAGTTTAGGAGATTTTATACCCAATCCATCTTTTGATAGTAATAATGCCGGTTGTGCAAATACATATTGTCATGGATATTTTAAGAATGGTAATTTAAATAATGTGGTTTTATTTACTGCACAATCTCAGGGAGCTGCCTGCGGAACCTGTCACGGTGATCCTGCTACCGGGAATCCATTGCCAAAAACAAATTTACAAGGCGGAACACATCCACCTCCTCCAACGGCACAAGATTGTCAGCTTTGTCACGGAGATGTTGTAGAAGTGAATAACGGAGTTTATACTATTGTTAATAAAGATAAACATATCAATGGAAAGCTAAATGTTTTTGGTAATGAATTTGAGTTTTAATATCTGTTTTTTTATAATAGAATGAAGCCGCATCAAGGATGCGGCTTTTTTTTGTAATACTGTTTAAAATTTTTTTATTATGTGCTCAACAATATTATAAAGAGTCTGTTCTGAAATACTTTTCGATAATTTTATAGAGTATCAGGTTATAAATGACTGTTTTAATAAACGTAAAAAAGGCTATTGTTTTTATTCAATAACAATAGCCTTAAAAGATTTTTTTATATTTTATTAAAATACTATTCCAATATCTATATACTGGATATTTTTCAATCTGCCGTAATCTCCATAGGCATAATTAAATTTAATATAAATACCGTTAGTCATTTCATAATTGATTCCTGCACCCAGAGTAAAGCTTTGTTCACTATTTACCTGGAATAATGACTTATATCCTCCTCTGATAAACAATAATTCATCATAAGCTAATTCAATTCCGGCATTAAGATATTCTGTATTGTCATTTGGATGATTTGCATCCAGTGCAGTCTTAATTCTGATATATCTGGATTTAACAACATCCATTGAAAAGCCAATTCTGAATGTAAGCGGCAGATCGTATTGATCCATCTCTAATTTTGCAGGAATATTATTAGGTCCGGTATTCAAATTATTATCGGGATCATAATTAATCTGAATATCTCTGCCATCAAGTTGCATCTTGCTTCCAAAATTAGAAATACTGGCACCAATTACTAAATCATTAAATGGTGTGACGTAATAAGTTCCGACATCCAATGCAAATCCGTTTGCAGAGCTGCTCCAGACTGATTCTCTGATATATTTAGCGTTAAAGCCTATTGAAAACCTGTCAGTTAAACTTTTAGCATATCCTACAGCAAAGGAAACAGAGCCAGCATCCCAATATTGACCGTTACCTTCGGGAAACTCGAAAGTTCTTACTTTATCTTCCGGTACTCTTAAAGAAGTGACTGAAAAGAATAAAGCACCGAATGATTCAAGGTTCAATGATACTGCTGCAAAATCATAACTGATATCTGCCAGCCACTGTGTATGGCTGAAAGCAACCTGTCCATTGCCGCTGTTTATAGCAATACCAGCAGGATTATAATAAGCAGCAAAGATATCATCGCTGACACCTACGTAAGATCCACCCATTGCAATTGCACGTGCACCAGGTCCGATTTTTAGAAATTGTCCCGCAGTAGTACCAACCTTAGATATATCTCTGAATATCTGCGAATAAATATTTATCTGACTAATAAGAAAACTGAAAATCAGAGTTATCAGTATATAAAATTTTCTCATATTAAAATTTCTCCAAAAAATCTATTCCAATATTTAAAAGGCTATTTAATTACAGCAAATCTGCCGATCTTTTCACCAACACCTGGTATCTCAACATGGAATAAGTAAACACCATAAGCGATCTTCATTCCCTCTGAGCTTAACAAATTCCAGCTTGCCATACTTGTTAAGTCATCTTTGTGGATTGTATCAACAAGTTCTCCGGTTATTGTATAAATCCTTATTGTGCATTGTGGCGGAAGGTTCCTGAATTGAATTTCCCTTTCACCGCGTTTTGTCAAAGTGCTGCCCGGATTTTCTGAAATACTATATGCTACATAGGGATTAGGCACAACGTAAATATCATTCAAAGCTTGCTTTTGTAACTCTTTGTTTTCCATAGCTTTCTTTGTTTCGAAAACAAAAAGATCTCCGGCTTCGAAAGGTTTCTTTGTTTTTATCTGAAAGATATCTCCATTCTTTGGAAGAACCTGAACAGATTTTGATTTATCCAGCTTGAGGATAACTTCATAACTTGTTGCTGCATTTGTAGCACCTTGTGGCTGAAGTACAATTCCTTCACCCCAATCCCATCTTTTATTATTTCTTCTGCCTGGTACAATTTCGTCAATTACAAAAGTAGCAGGTTCATTTGCTGTTAAATTAAATATTTTAAAAGGACAAGCAAATTTGCCCAATAACGTATTTATTGTATCAGCATATTTCCAGCTACCATCAGCTAATGTATCAGTATCATTCCATCTGATTTCCCAGTCGGCACTTATTTTTGTTCTCAGATTTGTGGGTCCTATCAATGCAGGGTAGAATATTGTATCAAGTACAGTTACAGTGCTGTTATGTATAAACTTGGTATTTTCAGGATCAAAATGCAGTGAATCGTTTTTAATGAATACTCTTAATCCATCAAAAGCCTGATTACCATCTTCATTATTTAATAGTTTACTTTTATATACGGGGTAATATCTGTAATACACATTAAATAAATTTCCAGCGGGCAAATAACCAGGTCTTCTGCCTGCAATCTGTCCGGAAACATAATTAACTATATATTGTGAAGTATCAATAACATTATTCGATTCATCTATTAATTGTAAACTGCCAGGCAAAATATTATTGTGCGGAAGTTTAACTAAGATTGTGTCTTTAGAAACAAATGTAGTTTGAATGCCGGTTGAATCTAATACATTATAAATCTTTGCAGCATCAAAATTAATTTTATAAATATTGTCTTTAACAGCTAACTTATCCAATACTTTAATATTAATCTTTCCGGTAGCATCAGAGTTTATTGATGTTGGCGAACCATCCAAACCTACTTCAGGATCTGTAATACCAATTGAAACCGGACCAGGTATAACTTGAACAGTATTAACATCAAAGATTAATTCTCCGGTTAACGGATCTCTTTGTATTACGGATTGTGTTTCTGTCGGAGGTAAATCAGGTGAACCATGATCGTAAGCTACTACAGCATAGTAATAGGTAACACCGTTTTGTACTGTTGAATCTACATATTCGTGTTTTAATCCTGTATTATCACCAAGATAATATTTAACTCCACGTCCGTCATATTCACGCTCTGCAAGTCCGGAATATTCATTAATTAAATCAAACTGAGCTCTCTTTCCGGTGTTCGGATCAACAAGCGCCTGCCCTAAAAACGGAACGCCATTAGCATCAGTAATAGTGTAAACATCTGAAAAGTTATAATCTCTACTTCTATAAATCTTGTATCCTTCAAAATCTTTTTCTCTTGTTAATGGATCAATTGAATCTTCAGATTTTGCATCCCAGTAAAGTCTTACTTTACCATCTTCAGCAACAGCCTGAACAATCGGTTTTGCAGGCGGCTGAGCAAATCTGTAATCCGCTTCAAGAATTCTTACTGATGTAATAGCATTAAGAAGCAGATCATTAAGATTTTCACCCATAATTATAGCCATTGAAAATCTCTGGGTTTCACCTCTTTTAAGAGACATTGGTCCGGTAGAGAAACAGAATATATTGTCACCGGCAGTTTTTAATAATGGCTGCTCAGGATCAATATATGGTTTTGTAAACCACTGCCACATAAGTTCATCTTCTTTCGGGAAATTTGAATCATTATATCTTCCTGCAGTAAATCCGGTTAATCCGATCATATCTGATTCAGAAATATCCCTGTATCCGAAATTCGGTTCTGATCCTGCCCATTTATAACCCGGCAGTCTGATATCACTTAATGTACTTTCTTCTTCCTTATCAAAAACACCATTATTGTTTAAGTCAAGATACCAGGCTTGTGAAGGAACACCATCGCCTTCGCCGTAATCCGGTCCGGGATAATTAGGCGATTCAGGTCCTATACCATCAATTCCAACATCATCTTTTTCAGGATCCCAGTCTCCATCTTCATCTCCTGACCATCTTGGTTTAGGAGCTCCATATACTTTTGTATACTTCTGAACATCATAAATACCATAAGTAAGAGGTGTTGCAACACCATCAATATAAAAGCCTTTATCATTAAATGGACTTTCATCAATTATTCCATCATCATCATTATCTATTCCGTCATCATCAAATGATGGGGATTCAAGAAATTTCCATCCAAAGTAACCCGGAACTTTGCCACCCATTCCTTGAAAATCTTCATCCCAGGCATAAACCATACTTCTGGCTCTCTGATCGAAAGAAGGGAAGTTTGGGGGAATAATCGGCGGAATGAAGAATGCCCTATCATCATTATAATCTGTTGCGCCGCCAACGTGCGGATCGCCATACATTCCGAAATATACTTTATTTAAATCTTTTTCAGATGCATTTGTAACCTGATAAACCATAAATATTATATCTTCAGCCATTGGATTATTAAACTGAAGAATTCTTACAGTAACTTCCAGCCCTAAACCACCTTTTGTCGGATCACTCGGGAATGGTTGATAGCGATCGATAAATTCATAATTTGTAAAATCATCTATTCCATAATAAACTTCTTCGTCAGGAGCTGTAGCCATATCTCCCAAGAATGCAGGCCAAAGATATTTGCCAGCAACAGCGGAGTACCATTGTTCTGGCCAGGAATCCGGTTTACCATCGCCGTTTTTATCTTCTGCAAGAAGTGAAGCAATTTTATTTTGATTTGGATCTGAGTAACCAGGTCTAGGCAGCCATCCCCATTTTAAAGTGCCATCAGGACTATAATCACCTTCCGTGGTTCTTACGTGTGAATCACTAACGATATGTAATGTATCTCCATTAACATCAATAACTTCAGCACCTGCAAGTAAGCCAAATTCAAATCCATAACCTAATCCGTTCCAAACCAGATCCTGGACGTTTGCTAATACACTTGGTGCACAAACAGAACCATAGTTAAAAAGAATAGTGGTTATTTTATTTCCCTTAATCGTAATATCCTTTATCTCTCTCTTATCACCGGCAACTTTATTTAATTTCACACCGGTAATTGGTCCAAAGATAGCTTCTGATTGTTCTGGTGTTAACAGCTTGTAAAAATAAGCTTCAAGACTATCTTTATATTGAGCATTGGATAAGCTTGCTGACAGTATCAGAATAGGGATTATTAAAAAATATTTTCTAATCATTATTAAGTCCTACAAAAATTTTCAATTAAATATTAAAGAAAAGCCAAGTCTAACTTCTCGTGGTCTGTTTATGTTTTCAGGGCGTTTTGTATAATACTGATCAAGAAAACTCATATCAATTAATCCGGGATCGCCCCTGTTAATTCTGTTTCTTAAATCATTAAACTGATTTGCATTCAAAACCTCTTCAATGTTAGATAATGATTTTCCGGAGCTTGCATATACATATCTGTCATTTTGAGTATCAAACAAATTATTAATATGAATAAACACTGAATAGTTGAATCGACCGATTGAGAAGAATTTTTCAAATTTTAAATCCACTTCCCATTGCATGGATTTGGCTGCGGAGTTTTGCCCATAAGTGATTGTTGAGAGGCTTGGAGGTAAAGCAGGTGTATAAGGAGTTCCAGCCTGAATATTATAGATTACTCCCAAAGACCATAAACTTGGATCGGTAAGTGTAAATGTTCCGTTAATTAAATGTGGCCGGTCAAAGTCCAGAGGTACTAAATAAGTTTCTGTCTGTTTTCCTGATGCTTCACTAAAGAATAAATCTTCCTGTGGTTCAGTTCTGTTGCCTTCAGCAACCTGAAAAGTATAATCAAGTGTTGCTGAAAACATTTCTCCGGGTCCTCTTCTTTTTAAGAATGAAAGAGTGATACCTCTTACATTAGAATAAGCCAGATTAGTTAATACCCTGTATTGACGCGCTTTTTCGGTATAAATTGTTTGAGTAAAAATATAATCTCTTACATCTTTATAATAGCCTGTCAAATCAAATTTGAAATCATCAGTAAGCTGCTGCTGTAATCCGATTTCATATTGAACTGATCTTTGAGGATTAACATTTGGGCTGCCGAATGTCGGAATTGATGCAATGTTTGCAACCCATCGTACATCATTAGAATATAAACTTGATAAAGAACCAATTTGATAAAAGTGTCCGTAAGAAAATCTTATTACACCTCTGTCTGTAATCGGATATGATACGCTAAATCTTGGTGATAACATATGTTTGACTTCTGCAGGTCTCAGATAAGCATTCATATATCCGGATAAAGAATCTGTCAGGTTTTTTGAAAAATTATAATTGTAATCTGAAGCAGCATCAAAAAACTCATATCTTAATCCGATGTTGAGGATTAATGTTTTTGCTAATTCCATTTTATCTAAAAGATATGCTGCACCTTGAATGGGATTTTTATCGTAGGTCGAGACGCTGAATAAACCTCCGCGGACAATTATTAATGTTGAATCATATAAAACGTCGTTGATATTAAGCGGAGTAATTGACGGAACACCGCCGATATCTTTGTATTTGTAAAAATCTAATGTAAAGCCATCTCTTTTTAAATTATGTTTCCTGAATTCAAAACCAGCTTTGAATTCGTGAACACCAAACATCTGTGAAACCATATCTCCCTTGATACTGTATGTTTCTGTAGATCTATGCCAAATATCATTATCAGTTCCACCTGAATAATATGTTGTATTTCCAACAGTCTTTCTATAGAAATTTGGTAGGTACCTTGGGTCGGCAGGATTTTCATAAAGAAAGTGCTCTGCTCGATTAAATGAATAAGAACCTTTTAAGGTATAGAAAGTTTTATCATCAATAGTATGAGTTAAATCGAGTGTGTTAATTACACCTCTGCTGTAGTCCCATCCTAAACCGTCAGGATTGAATAAATAATTTCTATTGAAATCTTTTGACTTAGCCTTATCAAAAACAAATTCATATTTCAACTTAAGTAATGACCCAAACTTCTGACTGATGTTAAATTGTAAATTAAGCGTCTGATTTGGATCCATTGCGACATATTGTCTATCACCTGTTGGAGTGCCATTGCTGCCCGGTGTAAATGGATTAAAGAAAAATGCTCCTGTTGCATCTCCGTATCTTGGATCAGAGTTCTTAAAATTAGCGGGGGTCAAATAAGAATCAGTTGGATTGTATAATCTGTAACCATAATACCCGCCTTTGAAATTTTCATAAATTCCGGAAGCAAAAAACAAAGTTGAAGATGTAATTGGAATAGGACCTCCGAAAGTTGCTTCAATACGTCCTCTGTTTAATACATCAATATCATCCAGGTGTGTAAAGAAGCTGGTTCTGGAAGTAACATAATCTCCGCCATAAGCTCTGATGCTGAATGTATATTTATCTGATCCTTCTTTAGTTACATAGTTAACAACTCCGCTTAGCGCATTTCCAAACTCAGCACTGAATGTTCCTGTTGAAACGGAAGCTTCCTGAACAGCATTTGAAGCCAGACCGACTGACCTGGAATTTCCATAAGGATCGTTTAATGAGAGTCCATTTAAAGTATATGCAACTTCGTTTCCGTAGCCGCCTCTGACGTGAATACTTCCATCATCACCGGTTACAACACCTGCCTGAAGCTTTATAACATCAGCAATATTATCAACCGGCAGATTTTCTAATGATTCAGATGTAATGGCAACGGTCGGATTCGTCAGATCCTGTCTGATCAATGGATTTCTATCGCCCTGAACTACAACTGCTTCAAGAGTTATTTCTCCAGGGTTAAGATGAAAATCTAATGACGTAGTAAAACCAACATTAACAGTAACATCTATTACAGTCACTTTCTGATAGCCGATATAGGATGCAGTAACACTGTATAAACCGGGAGGAATATTCAGAATAACAAAATTTCCTTCAACATCAGATGCTGCTCCCAAAGAAGTTCCATTGATTAAAACATTTGCGAAAGGAATTCCTTCATTAGTAGCTGCATCAATAACTTTACCCATAATTTTTCCGGTAGATTGCGGATAAAGTAAACCAGCACCAATTGAAGAAATTAGATATAACAATAGTAAGAATTTTTTGTACATCGGAGACCTTCTAAGTCAAATGAATAATTAACATCGTTTGATAAAAACTTTGATTACTTAAGAATACAATTTGAAAAATAATTCGTTTTTAGAGTTGATATAATAAAAGAGGCTGTAAAAAGCATTAATTAAATACTAATACTTTTAAATCAGCCTCCCTAAACATTAAATAACTACTTCTTTACTTCAATAAAGTCATTTTAATTGATTTTGAGAAAAAGCCATAAGTTAATGTAGCAATATAATTACCACTGGCTACTTTAACGCCACTATTGTTCATTGCATCCCAAACCATTTCGTAGCTACCTTTTTCATAAACTTCGTTGTTGATCAAAGTAGCTACCTCCTTTCCAAGCATATCATATATCTTCAAAGATATTTTTTTCTGTAATGGCAATGCAAACCTAATAGTTGTTGATGGGTTAAAAGGATTTGGATAATTATTTTCTAAAACATAATCTTCAGGCGTAATAATATTATATCCCTGATCTACTAAACCTGTAGGACCGGTATACTCAAGAATGCGTATTGTCTTTCTGTATTCATTAATGAATTTATGGGTTTTAGTAGGATCTAATTCCCATGAATGTGTTGAATCTACCCAGAAATATTCATAAACTGTTGTTGAATCATAAACACTCTGTTCGGAAATAACCATTTCCATTTTTCCATCCTGATCTATATCAACGCCATCGGCAAAAATATAGGCAGTAAACGGGGTCTCTTGACGAAGAGTATCAATTATTGAAGGATTTAATACAAAAGTAGTATCTGTTCCATTAATAACTGTATCAATTCTTCCGTGGTATATTCTGAAAGTAGCAAAAACATCACCGCCTTCACCTGTATAAACAAGATTAGCAGTGTAATTGTTATTATCTAATAAACTTCCGGAACCATTATACTGAACAGCAATAACGTTTATACCTCTGCCGCCGCCAGTATAGATTTCATCTTTACCATCTTTGTTCAAATCACCTTTAACGCAAGGCCAAAGCTCAACCATACCGGTTTTACCGCCTAATGCTGCCAGATCACCATTCAATGCAATTCTTCCAAATCTTTTTGCTACAGAATCAGGATCACTGTGAAATAGATTTGCACTTACATCGCTTGGTGAAAACTGAAACAGAACCATATCAAAGTTATCCTGATATAATGTACCTACTACTTCATCTATTCCATCGCCATTAACGTCAGCAGCGGTTATACCAAAATAGCTAACACCGTCTTTGCCGGGAGGTGAATATCTGTTATAAACACCTGGTAAACTTGTATCGGGATATGTATAAGAATCTGCACCATTTACCTGAATTGCCCACATTCCACATCTATCCCAGTGATTATTAATTATTGTAAGATTGCCATCACCTTTAATATCAGCGGCGGTTGAACTGAAATATGAACCGGTAATTCCATAATTGCTTCCGTTTTGAGTTTGGTCAAGTCTTCCACCTTCGCAAATAAGGCTTGCAAAACCAGGGAAGCTGCCATCTATTGATAATACAAAGACATTTCTTTGTGCAGAAGTATGGCAAATAATTTCGCTTCTGCCATCACCGTCTAAATCTTTAACCAGTAAAGTTTCTCTGTTTAATCTTAAAGTTTCACTAGTACCGGTAGCTGCAGAAAACATAGCGTCTGTTATTTCATAAGCTGGTTCAGAGCCCCAGGAAGAACCATCCCATTCATAAAATACAATTCTTCTTTCGCCATTTTGTTCAAAAATAATTTCAGGCATTCCATCGCCATCACAATCACCTACCTGTGGGAATCTGGGTGTAGATCCGCTTGCAGTTGATGAGACAGGAGATGACCAGACTATTTCCAGATTTCCAGCGCCATCATATTTTAAGACGTGAACTCTTCCGCCGTTTGTATAATCAGTAGAAATAATTTCCTGCACTCCATCGTTATCAACATCTGCTACAATAACTCTTCTAACACCTAAGTCCCCGAAATATGGTGTTGAAGAATCAGGTGCAGTTCCTGCATAAGCATTAAAAGTAGCAAAACTTTCAACACTAATAGGAGTAGTTTGTGCTTGAAGTGCAAATGTAAGAAGAAGAACCCCTGAAAAAAGTAAAACAATTTTTTTCATTACTTTTCCTTTCTTTAGTTAGTTGAATAATTTTAGTTGATGTTTCAAAGATATAAAAATATGGTTTAAAAAGAGAAAAATTTTTTAATTTATTGAACATATTTAGTAATCAGATATTTATAGTTGATAACTACAAAATATTCATCATAAAAAAAATAACTGACTACTAAACTGAATTATTTTATTTGTTATTTGAAGAATATATATAAGCATTTCCCAGTAATAGATATTTTACTACTCGGATTAAACTTTCAATTAGTTTATATAAAAATATTTGAATACAGAATGAAAGAAATGAAGTTGTAAATGTTTTGAATAAAAGGCTTTTATTTTCTAATATGAAAAAAGACTTGTCTTTATCTATCGTAGATATTTGCGGAGAGAGTGGGATTCGAACCCACGGTACCCGTAAAGATACACACGCTCTCCAGGCGTGCCAGTTCAACCACTCCTGCATCTCTCCGTTCGGGTAAATCAAAATTTAGGGTTCAAATATATTCAATATGCTTCTGTTTACAAAGTTTCTAAACTCATAGATTGATGAAATGAAATTTGTTGTGCTTTAGGAAATATATTCTTTCAATATATTTGCGGAAAGGGAGGGATTCTCAGCCAGAGGCTGATGAGCCTTGGCTCAGAACCCACGGTACCCGTAAAGATACACACGCTCTCCAGGCGTGCCAGTTCAACCACTCCTGCATCTCTCCGTTCGGGTAAATTAAAAGTCAGGGCTCAAATATATTCAATATGGTTTTGTTTACAAAGTTTCTAAACTGATAGATTGATGAAATGAGATTTGTTGTGCTTTAGAAAATATATTCTTTCAATTCAATTGCGGAAAGGAAGGGATTCTCAGCCAGAGGCTGATGAGCCTTTGGCTCAGAACCCTCTATTAGGTTTTTAAAAGATCGTCAAGAAACTTTCGCGCTTGTTTAATCTTTGACTATCTAACACATAAATATAAAACATAGTTTCTAAGACATTTTAATTTATTTGCGGAAAGGGAGGGATTCGAACCCTCGATACCAGTTACCCGGTATAACGGTTTTCGAGACCGCCCCGTTCAACCACTCCGGCACCTTTCCAATATTTTGATTTGCAAACTTACAAATATATGTTCAATTTATATTGCTTACTTACTAAAGAACATCTTCAAAGATATAAGAAACAAAGTAATTGCAAATATTTTTTGTAGTGCTTCTTTTGGTAATGAAATTGCAATCTTAGCTCCGATCCAACCGCCAAAAACAAATCCCAGACAAATAAGAGCAGCAATTTTTAAATCAACATATCCTTGCTGATAATAAGCATAAGCTGCTAATATTCCGATTGGTGGAAGCATCAAAGCTAATGTTGTGCCTTGTGCCTGCTGTTGTGTTAATCCAAATATAAAAATTAACGAAGGAACAATTACTACTCCGCCGCCAAGTCCTACAATGCCGCTGAAAGTTCCGGCAGCTAATCCGAGTATTACAAATAAAATTTCTTTAGGCATAACTATTCAAGCCTTGTTTTTGTTTAAAATATTTTTTGTTTATCAAAAATAAGTGAATAAAGCACTAAGCAGCAAAATCAGATACCCCTAAAACAAATAAACAATCAGAGCAATAAATAAACTGTTCATAATAATCTTATATATGTTTAATTTAGTATCAAGTTTTTATGGATGCAAGGCAATATGGAAAATATCATCAAACAACTTAGTTATTGCATTGAAAAAGGTAAGGTTAATATTTCCTCCAATCATCCTTCTGAATTAGCGGGTAAACCAGGCGTAACCGAATTAACTAACGAAGCATTAAAATTAAAAATAAAGCCTGAAGTAATTTTAAATGATGGTTTATTATCGGGAATGAAAGTAGTCGGTGAAAAATTTAGAGATGGAATTATTTTTTTACCAGAGGTATTGATCTCTGCAAAAGCAATGAACGCTGCAATGGAGATATTAAGACCATATTTTATTACCGGCCAGATAAAATTAAAAGGAAAAATAATTCTTGGAACTGTGGAAGGTGATCTGCACGATATTGGAAAAAATATTGTTAAGATGGTTCTGGAAGGAGCTGGCTGGGAAATAGTTGATCTTGGAATTAATGTTTCTGCGGATAAGTTTATTGATGCAATTAGCCGACATAAGGTGAATGTAGTTGGAATGAGCGCACTTCTTTCAACAACAATGTTAAATATGTCAAACATTGTTAAAAAAATTAAAACACAATTTCCCGATGTGAAGATTGTTTTAGGCGGAGCACCATTAACAAGAGAATTTGCAAAGTCAATCAATGCTGATTATTATTTTCCGGATCCGCAAAGTTTTTTGGACTACTTAGATAATAATCATATTTAATTTTTATGGATAATGATTTAATACAAAAATCAAGTGATGTTCAGGAATATCAATTCAATCTCAATGATTTGAATCTATCTCAAGCTTATATAATAAAGTCATTAGGTTACTCCGAGTTAAATGTTCCTGATCCGGTTGCTGAGAATGTTAAAAGCATATTCGAATATTTTCGTAAAGAAATGAAAATTAAATGTGGTTATAAAAGATTTTATAGTTCAGATGTGAAAATTTATAAATCGAATTTTTCTGTTCAGGACCTTAGTTTTGATTGTAAGAAAATAATAGGGAAGTATTTAATCGGCTCAGAATCTTTGGTCTTTATTGTAGCAACACTCGGAGATGTGTTTGAGAAATTATTAAACACATTTAAGAGCAATAATGATTATCTCGAAATGTTTTTGTCTGATAAGATTGCTTCAGATATAGTTGAAGTTGCTGCTGATAGGCTAGAAATGATAATTGAAGAAAAATTAAAAACAGAATCATTAAAGGTTACTAATCGTTATAGTCCGGGATATTGCGGCTGGGATGTATCAGAACAGAAGAAATTTTTCAGTTTACTGCCATTTGGTTTTTGCGGAGTCACACTTTCCGAAAGTGCTATGATGATTCCAATAAAATCTGTAAGTGCGGTTATAGGAATTGGAAAGAATGTTGAACGAAAAGATTATGAATGTTCAATTTGTGACGATGAATTCTGTTACAAGAGAAAAAGATATGAATAAGATACTGGAATTACTTCAGCGTAAAAAAGTTTTAGTTTCTGACGGTGCCTGGGGAACTCAGTTATTTTCTAAAGGATTAAAAACTGGTCAATGTCCTGATAGCTGGAATTTGGATCATCCTGAAGAAGTTTCTGAAATTGCAAAGAGCTATTCATTTGCAGGAGCTGATTTGATTTCCACAAATACTTTTGGTGCAAATAAGTTCAAACTTGATCAATATGGTTTAAAGGATAAGCTTGAAGAGATATGTTATCAAGGTGCGAAAATTTCAAAAGAATCTATTACAAATGATCAGATTGTAATTGGTTCAATAGGACCAACTGGAAAATTTTTGGCAATGGATGATTTAACCCTTGATGATTTATACGAAACATTTAAACTTCAGGCAATCGCTTTGGAATCCGGCGGAGCAGATGCAATATGTATTGAAACATTTTACGATCTTGATGAAGCAGAACAAGCTATTAAAGCTGTTAAAGAAAATACAAATCTGGAAATAATAACTACATTTACTTTCGATAAAACCGATTACGGATATAGAACGTTGATGGGTATCAGTCCGAAACAAATGACAGAAAAGCTTATTATTTGCGGAGCAGATATTATCGGAGCAAATTGTGGCAGAGGTTTTTCTGATATGATAGAAATAATAAAAGAAATAAGAGATGTTTCAAAAATGATTCCAATTATTGTTCAGCCAAATGCGGGATTGCCTGAAATTGTTGGCGATAAACTTGTTTATAAAGAAACCCCAGATTATGTAAGAAACATTGTTCCTGAAATTATTAATGCCGGAGTAAATATAATTGGTGGCTGCTGTGGAACAACCCCGGAGCATATTAAAGTAATTTCAGAAATTGTTAAAAATTATAGAGAGAAAAATTAGAGATTATTGGAATTAACTGATTTAACTGTATTAATCATAGCAAGATAATTTTCAAACTTTGCATATTCCGGAACAGAATTTCCTGAGCCGATACAATAACCACCGTTTCTGCCAAGCTTTTCAATAATATTTAACACCTGT
This sequence comes from Bacteroidota bacterium, assembly GCA_022708025.1. Lineage (GTDB taxonomy): Bacteria > Bacteroidota > Ignavibacteria > Ignavibacteriales > Ignavibacteriaceae > IGN3. Next base: position 34,734 of record JAKIZM010000027.1, read on the forward strand.
TTAGTCACATCTTCTTCAGTTCCTCTGCTTAACAAGTCAACATCAATATTTCCGATAAGACAAAGATCTTCACCGTATTTTTCTTTTACTTCAAAAATGTTCATTGCTTTCGGCTCTATCGGATGGAGCGCAGTTACTCCGCAATCAATTATCTTATCCATTACACTGAATAAAATACCATCGCTGTGATAGATTAACGGTTTGTTATACTTCTTTGCAAGATCGCCAATTTTTTTTAACCAGGGGAAAAAGTATTTATCCAATGTTTGTGGAGATACAATCAATGAATTTATATAAGCTATGTCATCACTATACCAAAGAGCATCAACATTTTCACTTTGTGCAAAATATTCAAACATACTTAGAACAAGATTACCCAATATATTATTTAATTCTACTACGAGACTCTCATTTTCAAACAATGCATAAGAGAACGACTCAAATCCCATCATTTCCCAGGTCATTGTAAAGATGTCGCCGTATTGTCCTATCACTCCCATTCCATTAGGTAAAAGTGATTTTACTTTTTCAATATTTTCGTATGAAAAATCTTCTTTAGCAGGGAATTGATATTTATTAAATGATTCAGAATCAGTAATTACACCATTACTTTCCGAAGCCCATTTTCTGAAAATAGTTCCGTCATCGTTATAAGACAGATTATTACTTAGGCCAATCTGTGCAGGATTAAAATCTGCCTTTGGTTGAAGTTTTATATAATCGTAACCTGCTTTAAAGGAGAATTCAATTTCGTCTTCCAATCCGGTTATTTTTTTGCCAATAAATCTTTCTTTAATCAGAGGGTGGACGCCTAATTCGGCTATTGGAATATAATTAAAAGGTTGATTTGCAATTATTTTTAAGAATGATTCAATATCAGGTTTGGGCATAAAATTTTATTTATTTGATAATTTCTACTCAAATTTATTGAATAATTCTAATAACATCTATTGCTTTTCTGCTTAATAATAATCAATTTCACCTTAGAAAATAATCTCTTTGAGCAAAATGTTTAGAATAATTATATCCATTGTTTTAATTATATTTTTATTTGGTGGAATAATCGGAACAGCAACACAGTATTTAAAACCAAAACCTCCATCAAATATTATAATAACAGCAGATATGTATATTAAAAAAGATTCCAGACTTTCAATTAAAGAGATTGAAAAGCTTACTGCTGAAGAGAATTATATTTTCACTTATTCCAACTCATTAAAATAAGTTTACTGTTTTTATTTACATCTCTTTTCTATTTCCCAAAGAAAATTTAAAGTCATTTAATAATTAATTGTAATTAAATACAATCCTGATCTATCTTTGAACCTTAATTTTGATATTTAATGCTGTTCAATATTTTTCAGAAATATAAAGACGATATAATAAGCACTTTCAAGTTAGCCTATCCGGTAATGATAGGTCAGCTTGGAATTATTATGATGGGTGTTGTTGATAGCATAATGGTTGGTTCACTTGGTTCTATCCAGCTTGCAGCAGCTTCTCTTGGGAACAGTTTGGTATTCTTAATTCTGATAATTGGAATTGGTTCATCTGCTGTTGTAACTCCTTTAATAGCTATTCTACTAGGTGCAAAAAGAATTTCTGAGTGCGGAGTTTATTTCAGACAGTCATTATTTGTTAACATTGTTATTTCGATTGTAATGATTGCAGTCATTTTTATCGGCATTAATTTTCTTGGCTATCTTAATCAACCGACTGAAGTAATAAAATACGCAGTTATTTATATGGGCATAGTTGGTCTTTCAGCTTTACCATTAATGATTTACCAAACTTATAAACAATTTATTGAAGGCTTTTCAATTATGAAGCCTGCAATGATAATAGCTTTACTGGCAAATATTATTAACGCATTTACAAACTGGATTTTAATTTTCGGAAAGTTCGGTTTTCCTGCACTTGGATTAGCCGGTGCTGCCTGGGCAACTTTTGCGTCGCGGATATTTATGGCAGTTGCGATTATAATTTATGTTTTAAACAATAAAAAGTTTAAAGATTTTGATGTCAGGTTTCATTTCCGTGGTTTAAATTTCAAAGTGATCAAAAAGATTCTGCAATTAGGAGTGCCAAGCGGATTCCAACATTTTTTTGAAGTTGGTGCATTTTCAATTGCGGTAATTATGATCGGTTGGATTGGTGCAAATGAACTTGCAGCACATCAGATAGCACTTAATTTAGCTTCAATAACTTTTATGATTGTTCTTGGAATTTCACAAGCTTCAAGTATTCGCGTTGGTTATGCAATGGGCGAGCGAGATGTTAAATCTATAAGAAGAGCCGGATTTACTGCAATAACTCTTGGTGCAAGTATTATGTCTCTTTCAGGTTTGACATTTGTTTTATTAAATCGTTTTTTACCATCGCTTTACATTGATGATCAGAATGTAATAGAAATTGCTTCAAGACTTTTGATAATTGCTGCATTGTTCCAGCTTTCTGACGGCACTCAGGCGGTTGGTATTGGTGTGCTTAGAGGTTTGACAGATATTAAAGGTCCAACAATAATTACTTTTACAGCTTACTGGATAATCAGTTTACCGGTTGCGTATTTATTGGCATTTGTTTTCAAACTCGGTGTTGAAGGAATCTGGATCGGTTTATTGATTGGCTTAACAGTAGCAGCAGTTTTCCTTACGATCAGATTTAATTACAAAAGTAAAAAGATAATACAACTTTAATCAGTAATGATCTTAGTAATTAATCTCTTTTCAACCATTTCAAACTCATCAGGCAGATTAGTTATTTGTTTTGTAATAAGTTTACTTTTGCTTGCCAAAACATAAACGGGAATTCGCTCATACTTCGCTAAAATTGCTAACATTCTGCTTCCAGTTTTGTTTACAATCGATCCATTTTTTAATACCTGGTCTGCTCCAAGAATAACTGCATCAATTTGTTTTATAATCTTACCTGTTGATGCTTCAGTTATTAACTGATTTTTAATTTTGTTTCGTTTTAATTCTTCAGATAATAATTTGCCCTCATTCTTTGGCCGAGATTCACTTACAAACACTTTTATTTTTTTATTTTCTTTCTTTAATAGTTTAAATATTTCGATCAATGTCTTGCTGTGTGAGATAGTTAAAAATATGTTGTGTTTCAACAATTCTGTTTCAGCATTTTCAAAAATTATTTTATAAACATCCCCTTCAATTGCTCTGTAAACAGCAATCAGGACATTAACTGTTATATAGTTATTTTCTTTTAACTGAATTTGTAAATCATTAATTATTTCAATGATAGCAGGGAAGTGTGGAAATTTTTTCCTGGCTGATAGTAATGCAGATTTTAGTTTGGTTGGATCTTTACGATTTTCATATAGATAATCCAAAAATCTTTTTAAAATTTCACTTGATCCGTGGACTTTGTCGTTAAGAATGCTGTTGAGTGAAATCTTTTTATTTTCGTTTTTAGAAATCGTAGTCATAAGTCGGGTCTTTTTTTATTTGGATCTCTTTTTCATCGTCAGTAGATATTTTATCTGATTCCTGACTAATAGTCTTAAATAGTTCTTCTTTGGATTGATAATCTTTCAAATAAAAAACTCTAACCTGATTTCGGTTTTTTATCAGCCAGTTAAGAGTAATTTTCATCTTTTCAAGATCTTCATCTGTTGGATTTAATGAATGATTTATTGTGCTGTTATAATAGTCATCCAATGCTTGTTCAAATTTATCTTTTTTATCGTGAAGATATTTTCTTATATAAATTTTCCCTTCAAGCATTAACACAAAATCATTTTCAAATCTTGAGGTGATCTCAAATAAAACATTTGCTTTGTTAACCGGTTCGGCAAGAATAGATGATTTATGTGTTTGATCAAGAATAAAATCTACTAATCCCTTAATCTCAGCGGCTTGTTCATATTTTTGTTTTTCTGAATATTCTTTCATTTTGTTTAAAAGTCTATCCAGAACAGATTGGCGTTTACCATAAAGAAAATCATAAACTTTATTCAATTCATTTTTATACAGGTTTTCATCATCATTTTCACAAGGTCCTGTGCATCTGTGGATATCGTAAAGAAAACAGGTTCTTTTCTTATTAAATTCTTTATCAGTGCATTCTCTTAATTCAAATGTTTTGTTAATAAAATCAAGAGTTTCAATAGCTTTTTTACGGGAAATAAACAATCCAAAATAATCATTACCATCAAAATCAAAATGATTTGTCAATTCCAGAGTCGGATATTTATGAGCTTTATTTATTCTTAAAAAATACTTATTGCCGAATTTTCTTAATTGAGCATTATGTTTTGGTTCAAGAATTTTTATTGTCTCAGCTTCAGTCAATAAAGCAGTAAGTTCTGTGTTTGTTATTATATGTTTTAATCTGACTGCCTGTTTAACAATCTTTTGAGATTTTCTTAATGCAGAAGGTGAAAAATAACTTTTAACACGATCTCTGATCGACTTAGCTTTGCCAACATAAATTATTTCATCTTTCTTATTTGTGAAATAATATATTCCCGGTGCGTTAGGTAATGAGAGATAATCTTCCTGTAACTCCTTTTTTACATTTGTTAAATAATTATTCTGATAACCTTTCTGATAAGTTAATAATTCACCGACAGTTTTGATTTTATCTTTTTCCTGAAGTTCTTTAATCATCTTCATCAGAACTTTTGCAGTTATTTCAGCATCGCCAAGCGCTCTGTGTGCATTTTTATTTTTCAGATTAAGATGATCAGCTACTGATGAAAGTGATTTACTTTTTAAATCCGGATATATATTTCTTGCAAGCTTTAAAGTGCAGCAGGATTCATCACTTAAAAATTCTCTTCCGCTTAACATAAATTCAGTATTAAGAAATGATGAATCAAATGTAAAATTATGTGCTGTCAGAACGGTGTTATCTATAAAATTAATAACCTCATCAACAACTTCAGAAAATGTTGGTGCTCCGATAACATCATCATTATCAATTCCGGTTAGAGATGTTATAAATGTTGGTATATATGTTTGCGGATTGATTAAATAATGGAGCTTATCAACTATCTTTAAACCCTCAACTTTAACAATTGCAATTTCAATAATCCGGTTTTTATTAGCCGATAAACCTGTTGTCTCAACGTCTAAAACACTAAATGAAGCTTTATCTAACGGTGTTGCTAAAATATTATCGTATTGCATACAATCTAGTAATACACTTTCACTACATATTTTAAGATACTATTGAATTCTTTAATTCAAATAAAGAATAATTTTTTACTTCCTTAGCTTTAAAATCGTAATTTGAAATAAATAGTTCTTTCCCAATTTGATTAGAATCTTTTGAAACATTACGCATTCCATAAGTTAAGTCCCAAGTTTTAATATTAGCAAAAGAAAATAAATTTCTAATATATTTGCTGTCATCATAAGTAATTAACCATTTATGTTTAGTTTGTTTAATTACATTTGCAAATCTTTCATGATCGAAAGTTTTATGCAGATTCCCGTTTTTGCCATATAATGCTGACTTTGTAGCAGAATAGTAAGGCGGATCAAGAAATAAAAATACATCATCGCCAGCATTTGAAATAACTTCTTCATAATCGAGATTAGTAATTCTGGTATTGATTAAAATCTTTGAAAGAGCTTTAACTCTTTCAATACTTGATTCAGTAAACCTTTTATGAAAAGCAGCTTGAGAAAAACCACCGCTTTCTGTAGTTCCAGAAAATGTAATTCTGTTAAAGATAAAAAATGCTGCAGCTTTTTTTATTTTATCAAATGAATTAATATTTGCTAACAAAAATCTATGTAATTCTTTCCCATCTGGATATTTAGAACGAAATTCAAGAATAGATTCAATTAGTTTATTTGGATTCTCTTTACACTCACTCCAAAAATGATAAAGATTTGTGTAGATATCGTTTATCCAAAAAGTTTTGGAAGAGAATTTTTGTTTTAAATAAATAAATACTGAACCACCGCCGACGAAAGGCTCCCGAAATTCTTTAAAATTCGGTATTAGTTTCGATATAGGGTCTATAGCTTTACTTTTACCACCTGGATATCTGAGAGGACTTTTAATCATTTCAAACGCCCTCAATAATAACTTCAAAATTATTTGCTTTTGCTTCTTGGAAAAGTTTCTCGATAATCTCCTGATTGCTTTTACTAAAATCACAAGCAGAATTAAATTCTTTTATTTCACGAGCTGAACTTTTTGAAGTTATCTTACCCAAAACATTCGTCATTTCCCAAAGCGTTTTATGCCAATTATTATTTTGAAATTCATTTTTATCAATTTTAGAAAGTTCACGAATCTCTTTTGATATAGAACGATAATCAAATTTGCCTTTCTGGAAAATAATGATACTCTCTAGAAGATTATCTGGATAATAATACATAGGAAATGGATTTTGTAATATTACCCCGCTTCTCTTACTTATTCTTAAATAGCCATCTGGTTTTTTCCAAATAATTCTATCACGATAACGAAAACCAGCATCTTGAAATATTTTTGTAGCATCAGCAACAATAGGATATTTTAATCCATTTACTAACATATCATCAATATTTAAAACGAAAATTCTTCCTTCTGCTAATACCCTATATGCCTCAATTGCAAATTTTCTAAGAACACCTAGATATTGCTCATAACTTGCAAACAAACCATCATAATCAAATGGAGCGTTGTAATAAGGAGGTGAAGTTACGATTAATTGTATGCTGCATTCATCAAGGTCTCCCATTTCCATACAATTACCAAATATTATTTTATGTTTTGTGTTCATAAAAAGTAAATACACAATGAATATTAGAAAAAGAAAGATTTATTCTTAAATTAAGAAAAATCTTTAACAATATGTTGCTGTTAATGAAACTCTTAAATCCGAAATAGAAATACAGAAAGGACTATTTAAATATCAAAAAAAGGGATAAATTAGAGAAAAAAATATTCACCAATTGGGTGAAATAAATTTTCAACAATACTTATTCTTCA
>JAKIZM010000085.1 GCA_022708025.1 Bacteroidota bacterium
TCCCTGATACCATTAGCTTATTGATCGAAGAGTTATCTATGACCAATTCCTCACCTGACTTCAATCCAGTATTTACCAATTTGCCGCTGATATCCTGAACCCGGATATCCTGACCTTCTGCCTTTACAGTTATCGGATATACCAAGCCCTGCATATCTATCGTCTGATTGGTGCTTAGGTCCTCTGCCTTATGACCACTTGAGTAACGTATATCAAAGGAGTTAGATCTACTTCACCTTTTACTGAGTATAATGTGTAGCTCTTACCCTGAGAATCACTGATGATTATCCTGCCCCAATCCTTACTGATCTCTTTACCTAATACTGCATCTCCACCACCACTACCTTTAAGAGCTGAAGGAGGATTGATTACACCTGAACCACTTACATATACCCAATAAGCATAACCCGGATCCAGATTAGTTGGATTAATGTATGTACCTGTCCAACTGTATAATGTACCTGGTACTATCAGATTTGCCGGAGTTGTGCTTAAGTTTGCTGCTGGAACACTCTCCTCATAGACTCCAAACATATTCCAACCTGTTGTTACAGGTATTGAGCTGTGAGTTACTGTCTGAATTCCACTTGCAGGCCATTCATCACCTGTATTATAGGTTCGTGTGCCTGAGTGGAACATCCAATAACCTTCGGTTGGAGCTGTGATTGTTACAGGAGTATTTGCTCCGTTTGCCCATTTGTAAACTGTAGCTAATGGATCACGGTATTGCCACCATTTTTCTACACCCATTCCAATAGGGTTTATTCCTGGAACTGAGACCATATTCCAGCCGTCATCAACATTTACTGAAAGAGCAAAAGTATTTCCGCCACCACCCATATCTACTGTGTAAATCTGAGTAGCATTTGTTACTACTGATCCAGTGTACCCTGATGCAACTATAAGCTTCCAGATATTTCCACTATTAACAGTACCAAGCGAAGCACCTAATACCGGAAGAGGAACATCTGCTTCCTGTGTCCACATATCAGTTGTTGGATTATATCTGTAACTTGGATTCGGATCAGCTGGTACCCAGTCAGAAGTTGGGCTACCGCCAGCAACTATTATTTCATCCGTTCCCCAGGGTGCACCATCAAATCTGAACATAACTCCCGGTGGATAATTAGCTGCTTCCGGTGAGAGATGTCCTCTTGTGATTCTCTTTAAATCCGGCATTAAGATTTCATCAAGCCTTCCGTTATATTCTGAATAAATTTGTTTATTCAATCCGGGATAAGTTTTTTCCATTGTAATCCAGGAAATTACAGTTGGATCTAAATTGTCAATTGTACCAACATATACAGTATTAGTAATGCTTGTAGAACTTGCGCCACCTACATAAACAAGTTTATTACCTGTTACTGAGAAAGCACCGCCAAATTTTGCTCCAGGCATAGATGTAGCTGCTGTCCAGGTATTTGCTGCAACATCATATACATATACTGTAGCCAAATAATTACTTGACAAACCAACACCGCCAGCAAAATATATTTTATTATTATTATAACCTACTGCTTTACCCCATCCTATTTCTAGAGGCAATGGAGCTGCTGTTGTCCAGGTATCAGCAGTTATATCATATTTATAAACAGTTGACTGATACACTGATGATGAGTTAGAACCACCGATAACAAATATGAAATTACCCGCTGCAGCAATTGCAACCACACGTCTGCCTTCCGGTAATGATGCTATTGGTGTCCAGGTATCTGTTGCAACATCATATTTATAACATTCAGTAAGCAAACCTGAATTTGTGTTACCACCAATGCTATAGAAAACACCATTTACTGCAACACAGCTTCCTAAATATGTTCCGTCAGGGAATGTGCTTCCAATTGACCAGTTACCTGAAAATACACCAAACTGTTTTGTCTTGCAGTCATTGGCAGTATTCTGATCACCGGCTAATTGAGTGCATACGTTTATAGTATATGAACCGAGTGCAGCATTCCAGTTATCAAATGTTACCTGTTCTGTAGCTCCGGGTGCAAGATTAGTTACGGTTTTTGTTGAATTGTAACCGCCGGTAATTGTCATATTTACAGTAAAGGTATTCGGATTGGTTCCATAGTTCTTTACTGTTGCTTTTGGAGTATAAGAACCAGGTCCGATTCCCGAAGGAATATCTATTGAAACTGTACCCACATCATTGGGCAAAGGATTAATTATTGAAACATCATCAACATACCAATAATCATATTGAAAATGATTTCCGTCAATTACCCAGGCAACATAAGTAATAGAGCCAACATTGCTGCCAATTGTTGTATTCACAGTTTCTGGTCCAATGTCGCCACCGCCTGAGTTGAAACTGAATGCTTCATCTGTCCAATTTGTTAAATCAGAGCTTGATTGAATTTTTAATGTAACACCAGGAGCGTAATCATCAAAATAATGCTTGAACTCAAGATTGAGCCCTGTCATACCAGAAGTGTTTATTGGTCCGACAATTAATCTGGATATGCCGGTACCACTAACCCACGTTGCCTTCATTTCATAAGCCATACCACCTGCATTATTAGAATTTGATACTGTCCATCTTGGTGATATGGTGGATGTCTGAGACCAACCACCCGGGAAGGTAGAAGCATCAAAGTTCTGAGTGTATGGAAATGTTGAGATTAGTTCAGGCATTACAGTAATATTAAGATATATTGATATAAGTCCACCACGATTATCATCAGCTGTTATAGTAATAATAGCAGTCCCTTCCGATATCGGTATAACAGTCAATAAAGATCCATTTAGTCCTTCTTTAGTAGACTTCTTATGCGGATCAAAGTTTCCATCATTATAATTTTGGCTTTTATATTTCTGACCTATAACTGTTTCTGCTGATTGTTTTAAATTATTTTTGCTCAGAGTTTCAGTTATTGTAGCTATTGCTACTTGTTCATTACTTGAACTTACAGTATAATTGAGTATGTCTCCATCAGGGTCAAAGAATATTACCGGCGGCAATTCAAGATCTCTGGTAAAATTATTACCTCCTACGAATAAAGTTTGATCAGGTATAACATTTTGAACTATCGGTGGGTGATTCGTTGGATAATTTACAGTAATATAGTTTTGTTTTAAATGCTCACTATATAGTGTTCCATCCGATACTCTGAGTTTAACAGAATAGACCCCGGCGGAAGTGTAAGTATAAGTATGAGGTCCTTGTCCGTTTGCGTCATATACTCCATCATTATTAAAATCCCACTGCCAACTAATTATTGGATTACTACCCGGTACCGATGCATCAGAAAAAGTCACCTGAAGCGGTGCTGGTCCAGAAGTAATGTCAGTAGTAAAATCCGCTTGCGGAGCCAGAGGATTAACAGTTATTGTTTGAGTTAGCCTGTTTCCAACTGCATCGTAAGTATAGGAAATTGAGGAACCATTGGGGTAGTTAATACTCTGTATCCTATTTAGATGATCGTAGGTATAGTTAATAGCATCTTGTGCTATAAGAATCTGTGAATAAAATATTATAAATAAAATTGAGTAATTTTTAATCATATTATTAAATTGAATGATAAATTGTTTAATGTTACTATTTTTTAATTAACAATATTAATTTTTTAGTCACTCCTGAATAGCTTTTTTAAGATCATAATAGTGAAAATAGAAATCCATTACTTCTAATGCCTTTTTAGTTCCAAAATACCTATTATATTCTCTCAAGATATCACGTAAAAAATCGATATTCTTACTATTAAATAAATCATCAATTAAATCTTGAGTTAACATTGACCCTAAATAGGTTGCCACTTGTGCTATCTCCATAATTGCTTCATTTTGTGTTAATTCACCATACCAAATTTTGGGAGCTGTAATAAAAAATGAATTAGACCCGAGTGCTATAGCAGCACCTGCAGGAGTTAAACTTGCTCCAATAGTGAAGATTACTCTACCAATTTTTGCAGCTCGCAAAAGCTTCTTATTATCCGCCCAAGTTGTATGTTCATATAACCAATCAGTCATAATACTACCTAAGGGATCATATAACCATTCAGGCATACTGCCTTTGGGATCAAATTTAATTAAAGGATTATTATTTGAATAATTATACAAATTCACATCCCATATAGGGTCTTCACTAATAAATCTTCCGATTTCCGGATCGTAATACCTTGCTCTCATAAACTGGAGTCCGTGCTGTTCCTCCATTACACCATAAAGACCAACGTATTTGAAAGGATTGTAATCAGGTTCAACTTGTTCAATTACATTCCCAAAGGTATCATAAGAATATTTATGTGTAACTGTCCCTGCAGAATTAGTCATAGCTATAGTACTGCCCCGGAAATCACCAAGATAATAATGTGTTGTACCATCAGCTTTAATACGGGAAACTAAACCTAAACCATACACATAGTAATTTATTGGATTACCAGCAGCATCTGTTTCCATTAATACCTGGCTCATTGAACCACTTATATCCAACACATAATTTGTTACAATACCGTTTTTTATCACAGCCCTTCTATTACCGAAAATATCATATACATATTGATAAGTGTTATTGCCCTCAGTAACCTTTACTAATTGATTCTCAGTATTGTATTCATAATTTGTAGAGATACCATTTATAGATTTTGTAGTCATATTTCCATTCTGATCAAAATTAAAGGTTGTCCCACCAGCATATTCTATTCTATTAGCCGGATTATAAGCGTAATTGATTACACTATTAGCAAGATTTGGTAGAGGAGTCAGCGGTTGCGTTATTGTTTCTTTAGTATGATTTCCTAAAAAGTCAAGTTCAAACGAATAACTGGCAATTGAACCGGAGTAACCTGATATATTAATACCTGTTATTCTTTCCGCATTATCATATGAGTAGGTTACAACAACTCCATTTGGATAAGAGATTTGGTAAAGTGATCCATCATTTCTATAATTATATGTGGTTGTCTTCCCATTCCAATCCTTAACAGAACTTAATCTATTGTCATCATAATATGTATAGAATACTGTTTTATTCCCCGGATATGTTATACTAAGTATATTACCACTCTCATCATAAGTATAACCAACAGATTTGGAATAAAAATCGGTATACCCGGTTAACCTATTAATTTCATCATAACTAAATGATAAAGTGCCGCTGCCTTTGTAGTTCCCCGATTCTATTACAGAGGTTATGTTCCCATTTCCATCATAATTAAAAGTGGCATTAACATTATTAGATGAGATACCAGATATTCTATCAGCATTATAACTATAAGTAACTGTAGAACCATCCGGATTTGTTCTTGAAGCTATTTGACCATTACTTCGATAAGAGAATTGAGTGGGATTTGAACTCGGTTCGGCTTTAGAAATTAATCTTTCGAAATTATCATAACCAAAATTAGTGCTAAATCCTCTTGCGTTTAAGATATTTGTCAAATTACTATTTGCATCATAAGAATATGTTGTGTTATTATTAAAGGCATCTGTTATAGTCAGTAGTAAGTCGGTTTTGTCGTAAGAATATTGAGTGTTCTGATTTTTAGGATTGAGCACACTTTTTAATCTGCTGATAGCATCGTAAGTAAGCGAAGTAGTATTTGATAACGGATCAGTAATAGTAGTAAGATTACCATAAGAATTATAACCTAAATTTGTGGTGTGTGATAATGGATTAGTTATTGATTCAACTTTTCCAAAGCTATTTCTACTATAATTAGTTGTGCCTCTTGTGTCCGTAACAGATATCAGATTACCATTATTATCATAAACAAAGTCAGTAACTTTATTTCTTGGGTCGGTATACTTGGTAATGTTATTCATAGCATCATATTGATACTTATGCGTTATTGTTTTTCCCCCGGCAACTTGATTTATCTGCAATACATTGCCGCGTAAATCATATTGGAAGGTGCTGTAATTTCCATTCTTGTCCTGTGTCTGAGTTGGTTTTGTGGGATTATCTGGATCCTGATACCAGAATTTATCAACTTTAGAAAGCGTTTCATTATAGACATTTGTAATTAGACTATTTGAGTTGTATTCATATCTATACTGAATATTATTTGCATCACTAACCGTAGTAGATTTAGTTGAATAATTATATGAAAAATTTACTTGATTACCTCCGTTTATTAATTGTTGATTTACTCGCATACCTATTCCATCCGGATCAGGATCTGTCTGATATGAAATATCTATAACATTTCCCTTTGGTAAGGTTATTTTACTTAAAAGATGAAATTGCTCCCAAGTTGAATCATATAAGTATTCAGTGATTCTGTTTTCAGCATCTTTAAATTGTACCAATCGATTTTGTTCATCATATATAAATTGGATAGTTCTGTTGCCAGTATTATCAATCACATTCTTAATCAAGTATTCTTTACCAGATTCTGTATAATAATTAAATGTAAATTTCCTCCCTGATGGATCAGTAACTTCTTTCAGCCTTATTATGGGACTAGTTTCATAGGATAGTGATGTTATATTATTGTTCCTATCCTTAATCGAAGTAAGCATAGCCGGGTAACCAAAAGGAGCGCCTGGAGGTGTCATAAATGTATAAATTGACTGATCTTTTTTCTTAATTGTAAAATGAGTGACTCCGGCAATTACGTTGAATATGTCATAGTCGCCAGGAGTTTGCGGAGCGTAATTTGTACCATTATAATAATATTCTTTTATACTTCCGTCAGGCCAAACCACGGCTACATTTTGATTTACTTCTTCCGGATTAAGTGTTACTACATATGAGTTATAACTATGACTCCATCCAGGACTAAGTGGTATTATTCCTGCATACAACCAAACAGAATTAGAATTATAAAAGTGCTCGAATACCAGCGGAATGCCTTTCCCAGGGATATTAAAACTAGTTTTTGTATAGTGCCTGAAATTACCATTAGCGGTGTTAACACCTAAACCCGCTTCAAGTTGACCGGGACCTAATGGTAAAGTTTGATTGTTTCCATTTGGTGATATAAATGCTATTATCCCATCATAGATAAATCCAAACACTTTCACAGCATTATCTTTTTCAGGAAAGCTACAAGTATAAAAATGATCTATACTTGAGGGATTACTAAAATCTTTATGGAGTTGATAAAAGGGTATCAGTTCCGGTCGATTATTCGAATAAGCAAATCCAATTATGCCTTCATAAGTGTAACCAGTTTGAATTTTTATATCTTTATCATCTCCATCAGTTGTATAATAATGTGCTTTTAAACTAGGGTGATATAAACGGAATATGTTAACCATATTAAGATCATTAAATGGCTTTACTGAAATATGCCCTTCTATTCTTTCATCTTTATAACCTTGATTAATAGCAATTTGTCTTTGTTCAGGGGATACACAATAAAAGTGATCTTTATCCGCCGATTTATATAGTCGATATAGAGGTGCCCATATAGGTTGTGGTTCGAGGTTTTGACCAAAATAATAATTAAACACACCTACATCTGAATTAATTTGAGTGCCACCGGGCAAAAAAGCTACAATTCTCCAATAAAATGTCTGATTACATTCTAAAAAGTATTCATCTATTATATAATTATTTGTAGTAACCTTCTTTTTATTAATTTCTGGTGAACTGTAAACTCCGGGTGGTCCTGGAATTATGTTATTATCTACATATACGTGGTAACTGTCTGCATTCACATTAGTCCATTGAAGAACTATATTTCCCCCATATATGTTTTGATTATATGTCGGACTTACCAGATTTAACTGAGTTGTTTGTACACTAAATGTTTTTAGCTCACAATATGGGCTGTTTCCTGCTTCTGTGCTTACAGCTACATTCACTTTCCACCAATATTGACCATTAGGAAGATCAACATCACACTTCCATGAATTACTTGAACCACCTTCATAATTCCTAACCATATATGGATCCCCACCTGAAGGGTGATTATATATTGCGACCCGGAAATGCGTTTGATTTGGAATTGTGGACCAACTAAAAGTAGGTCTTGATGTATTTACTGTTTGATTTACTGGTGCGATCGGAATCGGGGCCGTAACAGTAAAATGAATTAAGGAAGTATATGGACTAGTCCCTGATGGTGTGGCTATATTAACTTTCCACCAATAATCGCCTGCTTCTAATTTCTGTGCTTGATTTAGGGTATAAGAGTTTGAAGAACCACCTGTTTGATTTATCTGTATATATTGTTGAGCTCCGCTAGGATGATTATAAATTACAAGTCTGAAATCAGTTTGATTAGGAACATATTGCCATTGAAATGTTGGAGTTTGGCTATAGATCTGTGCATTAGCTAAAGGTCTAACTGGAATTGGCACCGGGGGCGGAATATTGTAATTTACTTTTGTCCAAATTCTTACGATCGTAGGATTATACGGTGAACCTGCAGCAACTGTAAACCTAAAATAATAGTTAGTATTTACTCCATTCCCATTCCAGTTTGAAAATGGAATATATCCATAAGTACCCGGATTTCCTGGAGGAAGATTTCCTTGTGCTACAAGTAAAACACCACCACTAGGTCCTGGATCGCTGCCGCGGTTAAAACGTGCTGATAAATAACTTTGTGCCCCATTATATGCTATATATTCAAACTTTGCTTCAACACCTGTAATTACTCCATTAGAAGGGGCATCTGAAATGGGGATAGAATACGTCGCAGAAGTTCCGGCAGGAATTTGCAGTTGAACAGTATAGGATCTTTCAATTGTTTGTGAAAAGGTTAAACAGGATATTACAAGTAAAGTAATTATTGAAAAAGTTATTTTCATTTTATCCTCTTAAAGAAAGATTAAACTCAATTAAAAAAATAATCCGAACTATAACCCCTTAAAAACAAAATAAATATTTACTTTTTTAATCTCTTATTAAAAATCATAGCTGGTTTAATGTTTAGTCCTATTTTTTAATTATCCTCTCCCCACACTTAACACAGTACTGTGCTGTGGGGTTTTCTATTTTCGTTTTACAGTTTGGACATTCTTCAATAAGTTTATTTCCGCAGACCGAACAGAAGACATTGTTCTCATTTATGTGTGAGAAGTTTCCACAGCTTTGACAAAGTCTGTAAAAGTTGATCTGCTTAGAATCTGTTCTAACAGAATTATTATTTAATTTATTTTTTATCATTGACACAGAAGGGGTTTTAAGTGGATACACAAATACAATGCCTCTATTATATCTTTAGTTTTGAGTGAAAATTTTGAAGGGTGGAAAGGAGACTTTAAACTTTTGTTGAAATTAAATCAACCGGAGTTTAATGTTTGAGATCTAATTCAGTGAGAATTTTATACACACCTTGTTTACTTAATCCTGATATTCTGGCTATTTCAGATATACAACCGTTTGTTTCTTCAATTAGAGACTGAAAATATAATTTTCTGAATTCTTTTTCAGACTCTTTATATCTTAACTTATGATTATTATCAATATTTGTCTTTCCTTTTTCTTCGCTAATGAGCTTTGAAATCAGTTCAAAATCAACAATATCTTTTTCAGTTAACACGATTGCTCTTATAAGAAAGTTTTCGAGCTGTCTCGCATTTCCAAGCCATTCAAAATTCTTAATCAGATTCAGAGAATCTGAATCAATTGACAATTCATATCCAAGAATCCTTTTAGAATGTTTACTGACAAAATATTCAGCTAATGGGATAATATCATCTTTTCTGAATCTTAAGGGGGGTATTTTAATGCTCAATACATCTATTCTGTAATAGAAATCATCTCTGATTTTACCTTCTCTGATAAGAAAATCTAAATCCCGGTTGGAAGCGAATATTATTTTTACATCTACTTTTAATTTTTTACCTCCAATTACATTAATAGTCTTATATTGAAAGAACTCTAATAATTTCAATTGAATCGAAATCGGAATGTCTGAAATTTCAGGAAAATAAAGAGTCCCTCCATCTGCTTCTACAAATTTACCTTCCCTGTCTTCAACAGAACCAGTATAAGAACCTTTGACTGACCCGAACAATTCTGATTCAATCATTTGCTCCGGAAGGCAGTTTAGAGGAACAGTAATAAACGGTTTATTTTTTCTGCTGCTTCTTTTATGTAGTTCGCTCGCTATTAAATCTTTACCAACACCGGTTTCTCCCAATAATAAAACAGATTCATTTGCTCTTGATAACTTGGTAATTTGATAATCTATATCCTTCATCGTTTCACTGGCATATATAAACTCTTGTAATGCTTCAAGGGAAAAGTTACAATTAAGAAAAAATAATGTTTGTTAAATAAAATTATTTTATTAAGCTGCATTGTTTCTTGCCTCCCAATATTGAGCTCTGTTAGTTTCA
>JAKIZM010000086.1 GCA_022708025.1 Bacteroidota bacterium
TCCCATTTAGCTCAATAAAGACAGTCATAAGGAAGAATTTTTAAGAAATAATTATTTGTCCGTTAAATTATCTTTGTTTTTATGTCCTATATCGGATTTGAGATTTTGAAGTAATAAGCATTGATAATGATTACATTAAAATCATTTTTTTTTATATTTGCCCACAATTGTTAAAGTTTGATATTTTTCTATCATTATTTTTCTCTTGAATTAAAAACAATTCGGAATCATAGTATGATTGATGGCAAAAATATACTTTAAATTCTTTAACAAAGTTGAATAAAAGAATCATACTGTTTTATATTATAAGCAATAAACAAAATAAAAAAGGTTAGCAAAATGAAAAAGATCGGAATTCTGTTCGGGCAGGAGAATACTTTTCCGCCTGCTTTCGTTGAAAGAGTAAACAGCAAAAAAGAAAATGGAATTGTAGCTGAGTTAGCTAACATTAATAAAGTTATTCAAGGTGAGCCGCTTGGTTATGATGTTTTGATAGATAGAATTTCTCAGGATGTTCCGTTCTATCGTGGAATGTTAAAGAACGCAGCAATAACCGGTACTGCAGTAATTAATAATCCTTTCTGGTGGAGTGCTGATGATAAATTTTTTAATAATGCATTAGCAACACAAATCGGAGTTGCAGTTCCTAAAACTGTTATACTTCCATCTAATCAACATCCACCGGATACAAATGAAAGATCATTCCGTAATTTGGCATATCCGTTAGATTGGAAAGGGATATTTGAGTATGTTGGATTTCCGGCTTACTTTAAACCATTTGCCGGCGGCGGATGGAAAAATGTTTATAAACTGAACAGCCCGGATGAATTTTTTAAAGCATATAATGAAACCGGACAACTTGTAATGATGCTTCAGGAAGAAATTGTTTTTACTGAATATTTCAGATGTTACTCACTTGACAGACAGGATGTTCATATTATGCAGTACGATCCAAAACAGCCGCATCATCTGCGTTATGTAAGAAATCCAAAACCAATTGAGAAAAAATTATTGGATAAAATACACGATGGAGTTATTGCATTAAACAAAGCTTTGGGATATGATTTTAATACGGTTGAATTTGCAGTAAGAGACGGAATTCCTTATGCAATTGACTTCTGTAATCCTGCTCCTGATGCTGATGTAAATTCAGTTGGTCAGGAAAATTTTGATTGGATTGTTGAAGCAGCAGCAAATATGGCAATCAAAAGAGCAAAAGCTCATAAACCGGGACAAAATAATTTAACCTGGGGAACTTTTATCACATCATTTGCAAATAATAAACCATTGAAATAAGAAAGAAGAGTTGATATGACAGAGGCTGGTTTATTTACACTTGGTGTTGAAGAAGAATTTCAGATTGTTGATCCGGTTACACGTGAATTAAAATCTCACATTCAGCAGATTCTTGAAGACGGCAAGATTATACTTAAAGAAAATGTTAAAGCAGAGATGCATCAGTCGGTTGTAGAAGTTGGAACTGATATTTGTCGTGATGTAAAAGATGCCCGGGAACAAGTAACAAAACTCAGAACTGATCTTGCAAAACTTGCAAGGAAAAGCGGATTAAGAATTGCAGCGGCAGGCACACATCCGTTTTCCCACTGGAAAGATCAGAAGATAACCGAACATCCGCGTTACAAAGTAATTATTGATGATATGCAGCAGGTTGCACGTGCTAATCTGATTTTCGGATTACATGTTCATGTTGGTGTTGAAGATCGTGAAGTGGCAATTCATATTATGAATGCTGCAAGATATTTTTTACCGCACATTTTTGCTTTGTCAACTAATTCACCATTCTGGATCGGAAGAAATACAGGATTTAAATCATACAGAAGTAAAGTATTTGATAGATTCCCCCGAACCGGGATTCCGGATTTTTTTAATGGTGTATCTGAGTATGATAAATTTGTTGATTTATTAATTAAAACCGGATGTATTGATAACGCAAAAAAAATCTGGTGGGATATTCGCGTTCATCCGGTATTTAAAACTCTGGAATTCCGTGTTTGCGATGTACCTATGCGTGTTGATGAAACCATCGCATTAACAGCAATAATTCAGGCAATTGTTGCAAAGCTTCATAAACTGATAAAACAAAATCTGGGATTCCGCTTATACCGCAGAGCGCTGATTGCAGAAAATAAATGGCGTGCAGCTCGTTATGGTATTCACAGTAAATTAATTGATTTCGGTAAAAAAGAAGAAGTTGAGTTCAGCAAACTCGCTGATGAATTACTTGAATTTATAGATGATGTAGTAGATGAACTTGGTTCAAGAGAAGAAGTGGATTATATACATAAAATTCTGGAGATGGGAACCGGTGCTGACAGACAACTGGCTGTTTGGGATCAGTCCCGTGATACAAAAAATGTAGTTGACTATATTATTGAAGAAACTCATAAAGGATTAAACATTTAATTCTTTACTTCAATTCTGATGCAAGGGAAAGGAAGTTTTATTTTAATATGAACAAACCACAAATAAAAGTTGCAACTATAGATCTTTATAACAACGAACGAAACGAAGGAATGCGCTGCATAAAAGAAATTGTTTCAGATGTTGGCAGAAAGAGCTTTAACATTGATTTAAAGTATGCTGTTTTTGAAACGAGATACAAAGGCGATATTCCTGATCTGAGTTATGATATTTTTATTTCCTCCGGCGGGCCGGGCAGTCCGTTTGAAGGTGAAAATCAGCAATGGGATAAAGATTATTTTATACTGCTTGATAAAATCTGGAATCACAATCAAAAATCTGATCAGAAAAAATATATTTTCTTTATCTGTCATTCTTTCCAGATGATGGCAAGATATTTTAAGTTCGGTGAAGTAAATAAAAGATTCATCAATTCATTTGGTGTAATGCCATTTACAAGAACTGAAGATGGGAAAAAGGATCCGATCTTAAAAGACCTTTCAGACCCTTTTTATGCGGCTGATATTCGTCACTGGCAGGTTGTAAATCCGGATAAGAAAAAACTTAACGAATTCGGAGCAAAAATTTTATCGTGGGAAATTCCTGAAAAAGAAAACAAAGATAATCCTGCAATAACTGCTGTCAGGATTTCAAATGAAATAGCCGGCACACAATTCCATCCTGAAGCTGATCCGGAAAGTATGCTGTTCCATTTTAAACAGGATGAAAGAAAGAAATTTATTATCGAACGCTATAACGAAGATAAATACTGGGAGATGATAGGTTTACTTGAACAGCCTGATAAAATAAAATTAACAAGAAAAACAGTTATACCTAATTTTCTGAATAATGCTATAAACGATTTAATCTTAGTTACTGCTTAATATGATTCCTGAAATTAGAAAAAAATTTAACAGTGAGTTTTCTGATCAGTTATATCAGGAATATCTTGATGATCTGAACTCAGTTTTAAAATATCCTACAGATTTCAGAATTTGTGAAACACCGCTTTTTCTTAATCGAGATCTGACAAGCGAACTGATTAAAGCGTGTGATGATATTACAGAGCAGATTCAAAAGGAAGATTTCTTAAAAAGATCTGAAGATGCAATTCCGCAGCATTTGAAAGTACCGAATAATTTTGAGCATCCTTTGTTTTTGCAGTTAGATTTTGCCATCACAAAAACTGATCACAAATATATTCCGAAACTTATTGAGCTTCAGGCATTTCCAACACTGTATGGTTTTCAGGTTTATCTCAGTGATACAATAAAAAAACATTTTGATATACCGGTTGGTTTTAATAATTATTTCAGCGGATTAAATAAAACTACTTACCGCAATTTATTAACTGAATGTATTATTGCTAAACACGATCCGGTAAATGTAATTCTTCTTGAAATAGAACCTGAAAGACAAAAAACAAGAATTGATTTTGCCGCCACAGAAGAACTAACGGGACTTACAACTGTTTGTCTTTCCAAAATCAAAAAAAGAGGTAAGAAATTATTTTATTTAAGAGATGGAAAAGAAACAGAAATTAAACGCATTTACAATCGCGTAATCTTTGATGAACTTGAAAGAAAAAATCTTGAGTTTGAATTTAACTTCAAAGATGAAATCGATGCTGAATGGGCCGGACATCCAAATTGGTTTTTTAAAATAAGTAAATTTTCGTTACCTCAGTTAACAGGTAATTATGTTCCTGAATGTTATTACTTAAATCGGCTTGACAAATATCCGGATAACTTAAATGATTTTGTTTTAAAACCTCTTTTTTCTTTTGCAGGACTCGGAGTTGAGGTTGATGTTACTAAAGAAAAGCTTGATACAATTGAAAACAAAGACAACTATATTTTACAGCAAAAAGTTGAGTATGCGCCATTGATTGATACTCCTGACGGATTTTCAAAAGTTGAAATCCGTATGATGTTTTTATGGCCGGATAAAGATCAAAAACCTATGCTTGTTAATAATCTTATCCGCACAAGCAAAGGCAAAATGATGGGAGTGGATTTTAATAAAAATAAAACCTGGATAGGTTCAAGTATTGCTTATCATCCCTGAAAAAACTTTTTATTCATTTTCCTGACAAATAATTTTAAATCAATTTCACCTGATATTTTATTATATTTCACATCAAATCATTGTAATTCTATTCGATTTAATCAATAAGCATTATGATTACTTATTATTTTCACGTCTCAAAAGAATCAAGAATTAAATATTCATTAGAAGAAAATTTATTTGCTCTGCAAGGTAATCTGATTATTTCAGATTTTTCCACCGCAAGATTGATCTCAGAAAAAATAAATTCTGTCAGACGAGATGAAGGTAAGTTTGATCAGCAGGTAACAGCAGGACAAATAAATGCACTCGGTTTGCTTCACGAAATATTACATCTTCTTATCAGAAAATATGAGGATAACAACAATGAAAATGTTTTTAAAAACAGTATCGATTATTTAAAGAATAATCTGACTGAAACTGAACTTAATAAAACATTATTAAAGTTTATTGAAGAATTCCCGCCGCTTCCGGTTTATCAAAACAAAATAAATGCTGCTGACTATCTGAAAGGGAAAACTGACAATAAGGATAACCGTGAAATAATTCTTGAAGAGTTAATTTTATTAAATCTGGAAAATATAAATCCTGCAACATATCAGCTTAAAGAGCTTTATGATGATCAGAAACTTGCCAATGAAACAAAATACAAAGAAATAATCGAACAAACAGAAGTATTTTTTGAAAATGAAACTAAGATTGGCGGAGTTAACTTAATTTCATTTTTACGCAAACCGATTATTCAAAGTCCTTACAATATTGAAGAACAATTGGATTTTATAAGATCAAACTGGGCAGATTTTATTGATGATTCTGTTTTAACTAAAATACTTTCCGGTAAAGATCTTATTCATGAAGATTACAAATTATTTGTTCAGCATGGCGGCGGTGAAAAAGGAACTCCGCCTGTTCCCTCTTATGAATTTGATTACAAATATTTTGAATCATTAAAATTAAAGCTTGCTGAAGGCAGAAAACTTTCACCTGAAGAATATGAATACTACCAGCTTGAGACAAAACGATTTACTGAAGATCTCGATTGGATGCCGCGTGTTGTAATGATTGCAAAGAATGCTTATGTGTGGCTTTTTCAACTTTCACAAAAATACGGCAGGGAAATAAAAACTCTTGATCAGATTCCTGATGAAGAACTTGACAGACTTGCCCGCTGGAATTTTACAGCTTTATGGTTAATTGGAATCTGGGAACGGAGTTCTGCATCAAGAAAAATAAAACAGATAATGGGAAATCCCGAAGCAGCTTCATCTGCTTATTCTTTATATAATTACGAAATTGCAAATGAGCTTGGCGGTGAATCTGCTTTTGAAAATCTTAAAGTCCGTGCATGGCAGCGCGGAATCAGATTATCAAGCGATATGGTTCCGAATCATACAGGTATTTATTCCAAATGGGTTGTTGATAAACCGGATTATTTTATTCAATCAAGAATCCCGCCCTATCCAAATTATAAATTTACCGGACCAAATCTTTCTGATGATCAGAGAGTTGAAGTAAGAATTGAAGATCAGTATTACTCAAGAACTGATGCTGCGGTTGTTTTCGAACGACTTGATAAATACACCGGAGACCGCATTTATATTTATCACGGCAACGACGGAACAAATATGCCGTGGAATGATACTGCTCAGTTAAATCTAATGAAACCGGAAGTTCGTGAATCACTGATTCAGACAATAATGCACGTAGCACGGAAAACTCCGATTATCAGATTTGATGCAGCAATGACTCTTGCAAAAAAACATTATCAGAGATTATGGTTTCCTATTCCGGGCACCGGAGGAGCAATTCCTTCACGCTCAGATTATGCAATGACGCGCTCTCAGTTTGATGAAATAATGCCTGAGGAATTCTGGCGCGAAGTTGTTGACCGTATTAATGCAGAAATGCCAAACACACTTTTGCTTGCAGAAGCTTTCTGGCTGATGGAAAGTTATTTTGTGCGCACACTTGGAATGCATCGTGTTTACAACAGCGCATTTATGCATATGTTTATGAAAGAGGAAAATGAGAAATATAGATTGTTAATTAAAAATACTTTAGCATTTAATCCGGAAATACTGAAACGCTATGTAAACTTTATGAGTAATCCTGACGAAGAAACTGCGATAAATCAGTTCGGTAAAGGAGATAAATACTTTGGTGTTGCAACAATGCTTGTTACTTTGCCCGGCTTGCCGATGTTTGCACACGGACAGCTTGAAGGTTTTTCTGAAAAATACGGAATGGAGTATAAAAGATCTTATTACACTGAATTCATAGACGAACATTTAGTCTGGCTTCATGAAAAAGAAATTTTTCCTCTTACAAAGAAAAGATATTTATTCAGTCAGGTTACAGATTTTGAATTATACGATTTTATTGATCCGGCCGGAAACTGTAATGAAAATGTTTTTGCCTTTACTAATAAAAACGGAAATGAAACAGTTCTGGTTATTTACAATAACTCATACAGCGAAGCAATCGGTAAAATAAATTACTCATGCGAAAAATCTTACGGAGAAGAAGGAAAAACTAGAACAACTTCCATTGATAAAGAGCTGAACATTTCTTCATTCTACGGGCATTATTACATTTTTAAGAATTATGTTAACCAGCTTGAATACATCGTCTCAGGAACTGAAATAAGCTCAAATGGATTTTCGTTCCACTTGATGGGTTACCAAAGAAAAGTTCTGCTTGAGTTCAGAGAAGTATATGATGTTGATGGCAGATATAAAAAACTTTATGAACATTTAAATGGTCGCGGTGTTGATTCAATCCAAAGGGCAATCGGAGAAATGAACTTGGCACCTTTCCATAATTCGTTAACTCATTTTTCTACATCAATAAAATTCAGCAGACTTTTATTAGCACTGGATTATAGCAACAATGATGAAGTTGAGATCCCGAAATTTGACGATGAATTATTAAACATAATAAATACTCTCGAGCAGGTCTCACAGAAAACTATTATTAAAGATATTCTGCTAAACTCAATCCAAACTGACGTGTTGAATATAAACCAGTTTAATAATCTGACAAAAGAAATTTTATCATATGCTCGTCCGCCTAAATGGATGAATGAATTGATTTCAATCTTACACGACAAAAATGACACGGAAAGGAAAAGAAATTTATCTTTTCTATTGTTAAATAAAATTTTGTTTAAGATATTGCAATCAATATCCGATAAAAAAATAAATTATAAGATCTTCGACGAATTGCTGCTTTGGAAACCTCTTCTTGAGATATATGGTTTCCTTAGATTTGATGATCCGGGTAAATATTATGAACTTAGCCGGCTTCTTTACAAAGCCAGCTACAATTTAAATAAGCCTGAAAGTTTATTGAGTGATTTTGTAAATGATGACTTGTCTGGTAAGTTTATTCAGATAAATGAATACCAGGGTACAAAGTTCTTTAATAAAGAAAGAATTGAACTTCTGCTAAAATGGGTTTTATTTAATTCAGTTTTTGATGGCGGACTCGATTATAAAGAAGTTACCAAAAAATTATTTACTGAATCATTAAAGAATACTTTTGCAAATTATAAGGATATTTCAGATAGAATAAATAAAAGTGAATATAAAATTGATAATATTTTAGCATCGCAGACTTTAACCAAGGCAAAGGTGCTTAAGAAAAAGACTGAAATTAAAACTGACAAAAAATCAAAAACTAAAACCGGGATTAAGGATAAGAACAAATCAGTTACTTCGAAGAAAAAGATAACTGATACCAAAACGAAAAAATCCAAATCAAAAATTAAAAAAACATCAAAAACAGGAGAGAAAAAAACGAAATCAAAAAAAACATAAAATAAAAAGGAGACAAAACGATGGTAAAGACAATGAAATTTATGGTATTATTATTAATACTTATAAGTATTTCAAGCTTTGCTCAATTTAACTTCAGGGTAGCATTTCCTAATCTATCCTTTTCAAACCCATTAGATTTACAAAACTCAGGTGATGGAACGAACAGAATATTTGTCGTTGAACAGGCAGGACGAATACGTGTATTTCCGAATGATGAAAATGTTCAATCAACAAAATTATTTCTTGATATTACTGATCGTGTAACATCAGGTGGTGAAACTGGTCTGCTTGGTTTAGCATTTCATCCTAACTATGAATCTAATGGATATTTCTATGTGAATTATACAGCACCAAATCCTCTGAGAACAGTGATCTCAAGATTTAAAGTTTCATCAACAAATCCAGACTCGGCAGATAAAAATTCTGAGCAAATTCTTCTTACATATAATCAGCCATATTCAAATCATAACGGCGGATGTCTTGTATTTGGACCTGATGGATATTTATATATTACTTCAGGTGACGGCGGCTCAGGCGGTGATCCACAAAACAATGCTCAAAATATTACTAAACTCTTAGGTAAAATTTTAAGAATAGATGTTAATAATCCGCAAGCACCGCTTAATTATGGAATACCTTCTGATAATCCTTTTGCTGATAGCACTAATGCCAATATCCGGAAAGAAATTTATACCTGGGGAATGCGAAATCCCTGGAGAATTAGTTTTGATCCGGTTACTGATAGTTTATGGTGCGGAGATGTTGGACAAGATAATTGGGAAGAAATTGATATAATTAAAAAAGGAAAGAATTACGGATGGAGATGTTATGAAGGAAATCATGCTTATAATTCAAGCGGCTGTAACGGAACTTATGAATTTCCTATCTGGGAATATTCTCATTCTTTAGGTAATTCAATTACAGGCGGATATGTTTACCGCGGCGACAATGTTCCTGAATTGTATGGTAAGTATATCTATGGAGATTATGTAAGCAAAAGAGTTTGGGCACTTGAATATGACGGAATAAATACGACCAATACACAAATTACTACTGCTGCCGGTTCAATTTCTTCTTTTGGAGTTGATGAAAGCAATGAATTGTATCTTTTATCATTTAACGGAAAAATTTATTCTTTTATTCCGACTCTTGTGCCGGTTGAATTAACCTCATTTACTGCAACTGTTGTTGAAGGAAAAGTCAGACTTAATTGGTTTACATCTACCGAGACAAATAATGCGGGATTTGTTATTGAAAGAGCTTCAGATGTTACAGAATTTAAAGAACTTGTTTTTATCGGTGGTAATGGAACTACAACTGAGAAAAATGAATACACCTATCTTGATGAATCAGTTAAGTCAGGTATTTATCATTATCGGTTAAAACAAATAAACTACGATGGGTCTTATGAATATTTGAAAACAGTTTCGGTTGATCTGGGTATGCCCGATGGTTTTATGCTTGGACAGAATTATCCTAATCCGTTTAACCCGACTACTACTATTGAATTTCAAATACCGGTTTCTGGATTCGTATCATTAAAAATTTATGATGTGCTGGGAAATGAAGTAAAGGCATTGTTAAATGAACAAAAGAAAGCAGGATTTTATTACATAAAATTTGATGCATCTGATTTAATAAGCGGAATTTATTTTTATAAACTCTCTTTTGAAAAATTCAGTGCTACAAGAAAAATGACAGTTCTAAAATAACTTTTCTCTGACAAACCCAATTTCTCAAAGAAATTGGGTTTGTTTTATTAAACTTTAATTAAAAAACAAATTTACTCGTTCTGACCGAACAGGAGTTCGGTCACTACAATGTCTTACTACAACAGCCTGCTTTTTATGATTACTTATGATTTTAACTGATCCTATTAAATCAGTCTGATCAGCGTTCCATTATAAAAATATTTAACGACAATTT
>JAKIZM010000028.1 GCA_022708025.1 Bacteroidota bacterium
GAATAAAATTATCTGCAGTTAATTGATAATAATAAACTCCACTTGCTAAAGCTGAAGCATCGTATGATAAATGATAAATACCGGGAGATTTCTCTTCATTTACTAACACTGCTACTTGTCTTCCTAACACATCAAATATTTTTAAGGTTACTAAACAATGTCTTGGAATCTGAAATCTGATATTTGTTATAGGATTAAACGGGTTTGGATAGTTTTGTAATAGTGAAAATTCTTTGGGTAAAGCATCATTTTCTTCATCCATTGATGTTAGAACTTTAGTAAATGAATGTGTTCTACTATAAGCTCCATAACCAAGTGTGTTACAGGCTTTTACTTTCCAATAATATTTTTGATCAGCTAATAAACCTATCATCTGTAAAGAAGTATCCGTAATAAAAGTATCAACTGAAGCTGTAAATAATGAATCAGTAGAAAGAATTAACCTATAACCAGATATATCAGGAAAATCTGTTGACCAAATGAAATTTACAGTATCAGAATTTACAACTGCTTTATCTTCAGGCAAAACTAATTTGGGAGGTGAAGGGAAAGCACCGCCGCCATCAGTTGTATGAAGCAAATACCCGCCTGCACTAGTACTGGTAGTTACCGCTGCCCAGCCAATTCGTCTTTCTATAACTTTAAAATCATATATTTTATAATACCAAGCAGTCGTAAATTGATCGATCAAGCTACTTCCACCATCAAAAGTGAAATGAATTTTAGTTGAAGTAAAGCCGCTTGAACCCTGATTGACACCCTGCATAATCCATCCCACACTATGGTCTATAAAAAAAACACTGGAAAAAGACTTACTAGTAAATGTTCCTGTATTATTCCAATTAAGCCCGCCGTTTGAGGTTCCGTAAACAATCACTTCACCAACACTCCAACCATTGTTCTCGTCTATAAAAAAAATTCGATATTGTTGGTATTGGGAGACTTTTTGGCTTACCCAAGTCTGACCAGCATTGGAAGTATGATAAATTCTACCTCCGGAATAAGGCGCAACCCATTGCCAGGTACAATACCATCCTTTTATCTCATTGACAAATGTCAAATCAGAAATTTGTTCACCAGGGAATAAATTTGGTGCTACAGTGTCCCAACTATTACCACCATTAGTTGTGTGTAACATAATACCCTGATTATTTGATCCCCAGGTACCTGCAGCCCATACATTTTGAGAATTAATTACAGACAGCATCGTCAACTGCATATTCGGTAAACTGTTCTGTAATATCCAGGTTTCTCCACCATTTGTTGTATGAATTATTTTTCCTGAATCACCTACTGCCCAGCCGTTTAATAAATCTGCAAATCTTAGTTTTCTTATTACTGAAGTTATTCCTGCTGTCTGGGTAATCCAGTTTTTGCCTCCATCATAAGTTCTGATTATGAACCCCTTATTAGTGGCAGCCCAGCCATTCAATGAATCTACAAAGTCTATTGATGTATAGTTTAATCCGGGAATCGGATCAGGAATAGGATTTATTATATACCACTGAGAATAAAGATTGATCTGACAAAATAATAACAATATTAGTAAATCTAATTTTTTCATTTTGATAATACCATCTTTCTTGTTTCAGTTCGATCGGCGGTTCTTAACTGATAAAAATAAATTCCTGATGAAAGTGTTGAGACATCAAATGTAACTTTATGTTTACCAACAGATTGTATATCATCGACAAGAATTGAGACTTCTTTTCCCAATATATCATATACTTTAATTGAAATGTGTTCTGATTTATTTAAGATATAATGAATAAATGTGTAAGGATTAAAAGGATTAGGAAAATTTTGTAGTAATGAAAAATCGTTAAAAGATACTTCTTCATCATCAATTATTGTTGTCGAATTCTTACTTCGATAAATACCGGATCCTTCGGTACCATTGAAAATAAAATCTTCGGGATCGATAAACAATGCTCTGATATCATAATTATCCAGACCAGTATTTACTGTTGACCAATTTTCTCCGTTATCATTACTACAGTAAATACCATAACCATATGTTCCTGCAAATATTTTACCGTCTGAATTAATTGCTAAAGAAAGCATGTAACAAACAGGTAGACCATTGTTTATTGCAATCCAATTGTCTCCGTTATCAATTGAGCGAAATACGCCACTAGCTGTACCAACAAATATTTGATTGCTTGGGTTAATCGCTATTGCTCGGATGTCCCTTTCAGTTAGTCCATTATTAATTTCATTCCAGCTTTGACCACTATCTGTTGAACGAAAGATTCCGCCATTTAATGATGTTCCGGCAAATAAATAATTATCTGAACCAACTGCTAATGTATAAACTACAGTGTTTGTAAGACCAGTATTCATTTGACTCCAATTTTCCCCATTATCTGTCGACCGGTATATTCCACCATTTAAAGTTCCGGCAAAAATATAGCCATTTGAATCCGTTACTAAAGAATGTACCTGCTTATGAATTAAGCCTAGATTTTTCGAACTCCAAGACCCCCCATAATCTGTAGAAGTGTAAATTCCACTATATGTGCCCGCAAAAATATTTTTATTTATATCGAAAGTAATAGTACGAACATTTTTATCTGTTAGTCCCTTATATCTATTAATCCAGGTTTTACCATCGTCTGAAGTTAAATAAACTCCATATCCAATTGTTCCAGCAAAAATATTATTTTCAGAATCCATTGCTAAGGTTCTAATTTCAGTATTAGCTAATCCTTTATTAATTTGGATCCAGTTTTCACCACTATCGGTTGAACGGAAGATACCATCGTGAAATGTTCCGGCAAAAAGACAGTCATTTTTATTAATAGATAATGCGCTTATACTACTATCAGTTAATCCATTATTAACCTTAATCCAGTTTTCTCCATTATTTCCGGATCGAAAAACTCCCCCCCACGTCCCAACAAAAAGCGTATTATTTGAACTAACAACTACTATATTTATGTTCTTGTTGGTTAAATCTCCACTAATTTCACTCCAACTGTCACCATTATTAGTTGAACGGAAAATACCATCACCCCAATATGTGCCAGCCAGAATGTTTCCCTGAGAATCGATGGCCAAAGATTTTACAAGATTAGTTGTTAAGCCGGCATTACATTGTACCCAACTTTCGCCCTCATCAGATGATCTGAAAATTCCAGCAGACTCAGTCCCTGCAAAAAGATATCCACCACTATTTATTACAAGTGATCTTACGGGATGATTCAAGCCATTATTTATCTGAATCCAATTTTCACCATTATTTGTCGATCGAAATAAATAACCATTAGAAAGAAACAAATGACCATTTGAACTAATAGCTAATGCAATGACAGGATTAGAAATATGTATTATTCCATTATTTATACTTATCCAACTTTTCCCATAATTTGTAGAGCGAAAAACTCCGAGGTTGTCCGTTCCAGCAAATATATGCCCCTCTGAGTTGGTGATAAGTGTGTTAATCCAACCTCCAGAATTTATTCCGTTGTTAGTCGGCAACCAGTTAAGCCCGTCATTGTTAGAATGGAAAACGCCACTTTCAGTAGTCCCAACATATAAATCGTTGTTTGCACTAATTGCAAAAGATATAATAGCCCCTCCAAAAGGCCCATTGGTTTGTTCCCAAAAATCTTGTGAGAAAGTAATTTGAAAAATTGTAAAAATAAATAAAACGAAATATCTATATATCATTTCATCACCTGCATCTTTTTTACCTGAATAAAATTATCTGCAGTTAATTGATAATAATAAACTCCACTTGCTAAAGCTGAAGCATCGTATGATAAATGATAAATACCGGGAGATTTCTCTTCATTTACTAACACTGCTACTTGTCTTCCTAATACATCAAATATTTTTAAGGTTACTAAACAATATTTTGGAATCTGAAATCTGATATTTGTTATAGGATTAAACGGATTGGGATAGTTTTGCATTAAAGCAAATTCATTTAATTGTTCATTTTCATCAACTCCGGTATTAAAATCCCATACGCACTTATAATAACCTGTTGCTGGAGAATATGAGGTTTCTTGAATAATTCCTTTATCTTTTGCTACTATTCTATAATAGAAGTCAAATCCATTTTTTAGAAGACTCGTATCTACAATAGTATTAATTCTGTAGTTAAGTGAGTACTGAGTGCGTTCTGCTAATACATTTTGATTATATATTATTGAATCGATCTTTTGATAGTAGCTCTCCATATACACACTATCCACAAAGATAAAATTCTTAGATATTACTGTATAAGCATGCTCAACAAGCATTGTTATATCAAAATATTTCGTGTTTATTATTGTAATTGGAATGATAGAAATTACAGGCTTATAATGATTTGTATAATTAATCTGATTTCCGAGACTATCAAAAATGATTGCCATTATCAAAGTATGATCTCTGACTAAGTTATTATTTGAATATTTATAGTAGTAAGGACCAATATTCTCAGCATATCTATTCTCTTCATATTCAGGTAATCCAAAAGAAGATGTATCAAAACCTGAACCTTTATAATTCCGAGTAACATTAAATAAATTGGTACTGCCGTGCAGAAATGTAGCAATACGATTCGGGTTATTAAATAGATTAGAATTATGGTAAGGTAAAGGATATTGTATAAAAGTGTGCTGAGGAATTAATGTTAAATCCATATGGACATAATCTGAATCATTATACCAGGCATATATCTTTTTATCATCTTCAGAGTATCTAACCCAATTATTAAGAAACTTATAATATTTTATATTATTAATTAATGTATCATCACTTACTACAAGAGTTGTTAACCAATAACCTGAATAATCTTTTCCTCGAAACTGCCATTTATTGCCAATATGAAGAGGAAGATAATTATTGCCTACATATGGAGTAATATCTGGATCGTATCTATAGATTCCATTATCCGTGCCTAAAAATATTTTATTATTTACTGTACAGATTGCTTTTATATAGCTTGGGCCACCAAGATAACTCCAGCTAATTCCCTGATCCGTGCTTTTATATAATCCGTGGTATCCATAAAATAAATTATTACTCTCATCAATACTTAAAATGGGTCTTTCTGGATAGGAAGGAATAAAACCAATCTGCTCCCAGGTAATTCCTAAATCAGTTGATCGTGAAATTTTTTCTCTGTGTTCAGCATATAAGTACTGATTTGAATCGGCTATTAAAGAATTTACATTTAAAAGCAAATTAGAATTTATGATTTGATTCCAAGTGCTTCCATAATCAGTTGATGAGAAAATACTTCTACCAGCAGTAGATACGAATATTTTTCCTGAATCTAAAGCAACTATCGAAGTAATTGATTTATCAGTTACTGAGATAACACTCCATGAATTTCCTGAGTCCGTTGATTTATGGAAAGTACCATTATCATCTCCAACATAGATGTATCCTTCAGCT
The DNA here is from genome assembly GCA_022708025.1 of Bacteroidota bacterium. Lineage (GTDB taxonomy): Bacteria > Bacteroidota > Ignavibacteria > Ignavibacteriales > Ignavibacteriaceae > IGN3. Next base: position 5,392 of record JAKIZM010000028.1, read on the forward strand.
GATGTAATCATAGATCGGGCGGCAACATATTCCGAATCACATATTACCCATGTATTCCCATAATTTGTTGATTTATAAATCCCGAACCAGGAACCGGATTGCGCTGCATAAATATTTTCTGCAGAGTCTATCGATAATTTATTGTCACCACCGTTAGGATTACCTGTCCATTGCCAGGTTGTACCACCATTGGTTGAACGAAAAACTCCCAACCCACTTGCGAAGATGTATCCACTTGCTGCAATATCAATATCAGAAATTGCGTGTGTGTGATTAAAAATCTTTTCCCAATAAACCACTTGAGCATTTGAGGAAGAATAAAAGATGGTCAGAAGTATTATAAGGAACTTAAATTTCATAAGATCCTCTTATAAAGTGTTGATTAAAAATAAAAGATCAAGCTGTCAATGTCAATTAAAATATTACCTGCTAAACAACAAATACTTTTGCAATATCAACAAGTAAGGACGGATTGTTAAATAAAGCTGTTGTAAAAACTTTACCGAGTGTTCTTTTTTCGATTGGAATTTTTAATACAGAATGAGCAATGTTGTTAAACTTTTCATCTGAAAAATTATAGATACCTTCTTTTATTCTGTTAAACGTTTCGTGGCGTTTGCCGAGTCTGTCTTTCCAGGCTTTATCATAAGTAAAAATATGTTCAGGTTTGTTTTGTTTGATTGCTTCGCCCGCAATCGTTCCCGCAATTTTTCCTCCAATCATTCCGCTTGCAATTCCTCCGCCGCTAAGCGGATTAACCTGTCTTGCTGCATCACCTACTAACATAATACCCAGACCTGAAATCTTATCCAGTGTAATTGAACAAGGAACTCCGCCGGCGATTCTTGTTAACACAGGCGAATCAGGATAATGCTTGTTCATAAAATCATCAAGATAATACTGAGCGTATTTTTTCTTGTTAGCCGATCCGCTTATTCCTAACCCGATATTTGCCTTGTTTTTACCTTTTGGAAATATCCAGAAATATCCGTGTGGCGCAACTTCCTGTCCGAAATAAAAATAAAGTGTGTTCTGATCAACAGGAATGTTTGCAGCAGTAACCTGAACAGCGCTTTCCATATCTCGAAAATCGGTAACTGTTTTTAGTCCTGCCCATCTTCCGACTCGTGATTCAACCCCATCTGCAGCAATTACAATTTTTGATTTAACTTCTTTTTGTTCACCTTTATATTCATATTTAACTCCGTTCACCTTGCCATCATCAAATAATAAATCATTCACGTAAACACGGGTTAATATTTCAACTCCTGCTTGAGCAGCGGTTCTTGCAAGTTCATAATCAAAATTTCTTCTTTCAAGAACATAACCAGCATCTCCGAATTCAATAATTACTTCACTGCCATCGGGAGCGTTTAAAGAGAATTTATTTATTTCTGTTGCAATCCACTTTGGATCAACCTTAACAAATTCTTCAACTCCGGCTTTACTGATTGCTTCACCGCATCTGACCGGATAACCTACATCTCTGTCTTTTTCAAGCATCAGAACAGAAACGCCTTGCTCAGCAGCAAATCTTGCAGCCATACTTCCTGCTGGTCCGGCACCGACTACTATTATGTCATATTCAGTTTTCAATTTTTAACATCCCGTTTTTATTTCTCAAAGCCACAGTCATAAAACAATAGTAGGCAATATGCAATAGGCTGTAGACAATATTTAAATCATTTTTTATCGGCATTTCTTAAATAACTTTCCGGATTTTCTATCATATGGTTTAGCATTCTTCCAATTTCCCTATAACGGTTTATCAAATCTTCAAAGGTGGTTTTGTCTATGTATTTACATTCAAAAGCAAATTCCAACCAAACTTGTGTTTCCGAATTTTCCATATCGGCATCAGAAGTCTTTGAAATAAAGTGAGCTTCATATCTTCTTTTTCTGTAAGCTTCGGCTATAGAAGAACAGACTGATCTTGATGATCTTCTGATTTGATCGGTTAAAGAATACTTCTCTTCTTTAGGAAAGCTTTTGGAAACTTCAAAAATCTGCATAGCTAATTCAAAAGCTTTTTTATAAACAGTTAAGTCTTTAAATGTTAAATTCATTTCCTTCTTGCCTACTGTCTATTGCATATTGCCTACTGCTTACTGTTTATTGCCTATTTTTTAAGAACTCCATCGCGATTAAACTTAATCACTTCAATCGGACAAGACCATACACACTTTGCGCAATTAGTGCATCGTTCATCAATGATATAGATCTCTGCTTCTTTTAATTCTATTGCATCTTCCGGGCAAACACCTACACAACATCCGCAAAAGTCACACTTATCCGGTAAGATATCAATCATTAGTTTACCAGTTTTTGCTTGTCTGTATTTTAATTCCATTTATGATTTTTAATTTTCTATTAAAGCTTATTCTTTTTCAAATTCTTCACGAACCGATTTCTTTTTATTCACTAATTCCTGTTTTTCCTTCATAAGCTCAATTAATCTTGCTTCATCCTCTGTATTTTCCTGAGCTTTAACATTTGCAGCGATCTGAATATCGATATGGGTTTGTTTATACTTAATTATAAGATCTGTTGCATATTTTATATTTCTCATTTCCTGGTTTTCCGAAAGTGAAAAGTCTTCCCAGTTATCACTTAAAGAATATTTTTCAATCGTAAGTTCACGTAAATACACCTGAGTTTCATCATCAAATAAATTAATCAAATCAGCCGGATCTAAACTGCCGCGGTTTTCATATTCAAAATAAACTTTTTCATATATCTTTTTATGAATATCAATAAGAATATCATCTTCAGTAACATTTTCAATTATCAACGCAATTATCTTTTCATTATTTTCAAAAAGTAACCGGATTAACTCTCGTTCAGTATTGTAAAAATGCGGCGGAATTTTAGCCTTCTCTTGTATTATCAATCCTTCTTTGGAAATATCTTCTTCCTTAAAGATTCTTTGAGATTGGATTCTGTTTTGTTTTTTCTGAAATTCAAGCGCTTTATCTAACTCTGCTTCTAAAAGTTTTTCTCTCAGGTTAAATTTTCTGGCAATATTTCTGATTAAAAGATTTCTTTTAAGTTCATCATCAACTAATGCAATAGGTTTTACAAGCTCACGAATTGCCTCAGCCATTTTTGTTGGGTCATCAAACATTCCTTGCGCTTCATAGTATCCGGTTTGATATTCAAGAAAATTTTCTGCCCGTTTAATAATTTCTTCAAAAGCTTCTTTACCAAATTTATTTACATAAGAATCAGGGTCTTCATCTTTTGGCAATGTTGATATTTTAACATCAAAATCCCTCTTAAGTAAAATTTCAATGCTTCGCATAGATGCTTTTATGCCAGCAGCATCGGCATCAAATAAAAGAACAACATTTTTTGTGTAACGGGAAAGCAATTGCGCCTGATCATCTGTTAAAGCAGTTCCGGAAACAGCGACAACATTTTTAATTCCTGCTTGATAAAGCGAAATCAAATCCATATAACCCTCAACAATAATTGCTTTATCAAGTTTTCTTATATCGTCTTTAGCGTGCGAAAGTCCGTAAAGAATTCTGCCCTTTACATAAATTAAAGATTCAGGTGAGTTTATATATTTTCCGCCTGTATCTTCTTCTCGTAACTTTCTTCCTGCAAAAGCAACAACTCTTCCGTTTGGCGAAAATATGGGAAAGATAATTCTGCCCGGCAGTTTATCATAAACTCTACCGTCTTTATATCTTCCTATCAATCCAAGCTTTAATGCTCTTTCAAGATCAATATTTTTTTCTTTAAGAAAGTTTACAAGATTTTCATATCCGTTAATTGCATAACCCAGACCAAACGCACGTATTGTTTGAATTTTAAGATTTCTGTTTTTAAAATATTCTCTTGCTACTTCTCCTTCCTGATCATTTAACAGATTGTTTAAAAAATATCTTGCGACTTCTGTATTGATATCAAAAAGAATTTCCTGTTCAGATTGCTTTTCGCTATATCCTTCATCATCATAACTAATCTCAATACCTTGTTGTTCGGCAATTTCCTGAACTGCTTCGATAAAAGAAATTTTTTTGTATTCCATGAGGAACTTAAAAACATTTCCGCCTGTGTGACATCCGAAGCAGTGGAAGATTTGTTTTTCTTCAGTTACTGTAAATGATGGAGTTTTTTCGTTATGAAAAGGACATAATCCAACAAAATTTTTTCCGCGTTTTCTTAACTGAACATATTCCGATATTACATCAACTATACTTACTGAGTTTCTTATTTCTTCTATTTTCGATTCTGAGATTCGCATATCCAAATATAATAAGATTAAAGCATATGATTTAAGACTTTTAGTGTAGGTTGAATTATTTTTATATTTATATTGAATTAAAATTGATTTAATAATTGAATTGTCTAAAACATAAGCAGTATTATGGAAGAAATTGTAAAGAACATAAAACACTATTGTAACAGTTTAACAAAATACTCAAGATATAAAACAAGAGAAGTTTTCGTTGGAGATATTCCGCTCGGAGGAAACAATCCAATCCGTATTCAATCAATGACAACAACCGATACTATGAATACAATCGCAACAGTTGAACAAACAATAAGAATGGTAAATGCGGGTTGTGAGTATGTAAGGATAACTGCTCCAAGCATTAACGAAGCAAAAAATCTTGGAGAAATTAAAAAGGAACTTCGTACACGCGGTTATAATGTTCCATTGATTGCAGATATTCACTTTACTCCAAACGCGGCTGAAATGGCTGCGAGACTTGTTGAGAAGGTTCGTATAAATCCCGGTAATTATATTGATAAGAAAAAGTTTGATCTGATAGAATATACTGATACTGAATATCAGGAAGAGATTGACAGAATAAGAGATCGTTTTACTCCGCTTGTAAGAATATGCAAAGAATACGGCACTGCAATGCGTATCGGAACAAATCACGGTTCATTATCAGATAGAATTATGAGTCGTTATGGCGATACACCGCTCGGAATGGTTGAATCAGCATTAGAATTTTTAAGAATATGTGAAGACGAAAATTTTCATAACATCGTCCTCTCGATGAAAGCAAGTAATCCGCAGGTAATGGTTCAGGCTTACAGATTATTAATAAATAAAATGGAAGCTGAAGGAATGAACTATCCGCTTCATCTTGGTGTTACAGAAGCAGGCGGCGGAGAAGATGGAAGAATAAAATCATCACTTGGAATAGGAGCTTTACTTGAAGATGGAATTGGTGATACAATTCGTGTTTCATTAACAGAAGACCCTGAGTTTGAAGCGCCTGTTGCAATTGCACTCGCAAACAGATATAAAGGAAGAGAAAACCATAAAGCAATTAAAGAGATTGATGAATCACCAATTGATCCTTTTAATTACAACAAAAGAAAAACATTTAGTGTCCTATCTATTGGAACCGGCAATGTTCCAAGAGTTGTTGCTGATTACAGCGAAAGAAATATTACTTCACAAAAAGATCTGATTGATATAGGATATACTTATGATAAACAAAATGATATATGGAATCTATCCGATACAGCAGCAGATTTAATTTATCTCGGAAAAAATATTTTACCATTCGATTGCCCGGATAACTTAAGCATAATATATGATTTTGAAGTTTGGCAGGATTTAAAAAATAATCATAACAGTTTTCCAATTTTTTCTGCACAACAATTTTTAGATGCAAAAAAGAAATCAGATAAATTAAATTTTGTCAGAATATCTATTGATGATTCTTCAAAACCTTTTTTAGATCAAATAAAAAACGATAAAACTGTTGTGCTTGTTCTGGAAACAAATAATCTTGCCGGAATGGTTGAACAACGCAGAGTGTTTTTTGATTTACTTCAAAACGATGTTCAGAATCCCGTAATAATAAAAAGAGATTATTCAAGCATAACATCTGAAAATCTGCAGCTTTACTCTGCAACAGATTTTGGTGCATTACTGATTGATGGCTTTGGTGATAGTGTCTGGTTATCAGTTGATGAAATAAGCTCAGGAAGTTCCAGTGCTTATGTAAAAAGCTTTATCAGAAAATCTGAAACAAAAGAAAAGATTATAAACAGATTATTATTTAACATCTTACAAGCAGCACGGCAAAGGATATCAAAAACCGAATATATTGCCTGTCCATCTTGCGGAAGAACTTTATTTGACTTGCAGGAAACAACAGAAATGATTCGTAAAAAAACCGAGCATCTGAAAGGATTGAAGATTGCAATAATGGGCTGCATTGTTAATGGGCCCGGAGAAATGGCTGATGCTGATTATGGCTATGTTGGAGCAGGCGTTGATAAAATTACCCTTTATAGAGAAAAAAATATTGTAAAACGTAACATTCCGGCAAATAATGCTGTTGATGAATTAATAAATTTGATAAAAGAAGACGGAAAATGGGTAGAGCCTTGATTTAAAGCAAAGAAAAATTGTTTATTAAATCAGATAGGTATATATTTCAATACTTAAATATGAGAAGATTAAACCCGAAAAAATTAAAGTTCCTCGTTAAAGATGACCTTTGCGGTCAGAATGCGAAGACCAGAAAATTTTAAGAAATGCACCCAAACCACAAAAGGGTGCATTTTTTTTTGTTTTTATGAGATGTGATAGTATTATAAAAATTATAGAAGACTGGGCACCTAAATCCATAGCCTGGGAAAAGGACAATGTAGGTTTACAGGTTGGATCATTACAAAGAGAAGTTACAAACATTCTGCTTTGTTTAGATGTTAACGAAGATGTTGTTAATGAAGCAATAAAACTGAAGTGTAACCTCATCATCAGTCATCATCCACTGCTTTTTAAACCGTTAAAGAAAATTGATGTTGGTAAAGATCAACATTCAAAACTTGTTGAAAAGCTGATAAAAAAAGACATAACTGTTTTTTCTGCCCATACAAATTTAGATTTTACAAAAGACGGTGTAAGCTTTCAGCTTGCTAAAAAACTTGGATTAAAAAATCAAAAATTTCTTTTAAACCTTTCATCAAATCAATATAAAATTTCCGTTTTTGTTCCGGTTAAATTTGCCGATAAAGTTGCCAATGCAATGCACGAAGCAGGTGCAGGTATAATTGGTGAATACTCGAACTGCAGTTTCAGAACTACCGGAATCGGAACTTTTAAAGGATCAGAAAAATCAAATCCAAAAGTTGGATTGAAAAACAAATTGGAAACGGTTGAAGAAATAAAAATTGAAGTTCTGGCAAACTCTTTCGATACAGATAAAATTATAACAGCAATGAAAAAAGCACACCCTTATGAAGAAGCTGCTTATGATGTTTACGTGCTTGCAAATAAAGATGTAAATCATGGTATGGGTGTAATAGGAAATCTGGAAAAAGAATTATCTGATAAACAATTTCTTAATCTTGTTTCGAAATCATTAAAGATTAAAAATTTCAGATTTGCCAGAGGATCAAAAGCCAAAATAAATAAAGTTGCTGTTTGCGGCGGATCAGGTAGTGATCTTCTGGATACAGCAATAAAATCCGGCGCTGATGCATTTGTAACGGCAGATGTTAAATATCATACTTTTCAGGATGCAGAAAAGAAAATCCTGTTAATCGATGCCGGACATTATGAAACCGAAATTCATTCTCTTGATGAAATAAAAAATAAAATCGAAAAATCCATTTCTGAGAAAATAAAAGTTTTTAAATATAAGGGTTCAACTAACCCGATAGTTTTTTATAATAAATAAGGAGCTAAAAATTGTATACCAGATTAAAAATTCTCTTCCAGTTACAATTAGTTGATGATCAATTAGATAAACTTGAAGAACTCCGCGGCGATTTACCAAAAATGGTTAATAGTCTTGAGAGTCAGATCAACGAATTAAAAAATGATATAAAAACTAAAACTGCAGAACAGCAGGAATCAATTGATAAAAGAGCACATAACGAAGAGGAAATTGAAAAGCTGAAAGAAAGTCAGAAAAAGTTTAAAGCACAGCTTTATCAGGTAAGAAATAACAAAGAATACGATGCCTTGACCAAAGAGATTGATCATTCGGAAGAGCAGATATCGAAATTGACAACCGAAAATGACGCTCTTGCAGATTTAAGTAAAACTCTTACTAATCAGGTTGAAGAAGTTCAGCCAAAGCTTGAAGAACTTGAGAAAGAATTGACTGAAAGACAGGCTGACCTGGAAGAAATCATAAAGGCTAATAAAAAAGAAGAAACTCAACTTCTTGAAAAGAGAAAAAAGATTGAAACACAGGTAACAAAACCAGATATATCTTTATATACCAGAATCCGTAAAGCCAAAAGAGGCAAAGCAGTTGCAACAGTAAAAAGATCTGCCTGTTCGGGTTGTCACAACATTATCCCCTCACAAAGACAACTTGAAATAAGAAGAAATGTAAGGATTTTTACCTGTGAGTATTGCGGAAGGATTTTGATATCTCAGGAAATTGCTGATGATGTCGCCGGAAACAAAGAATAGATAATTTTTGAACTGAAAAAATTTTAATAATTTTATTATATTCCGTCAGTTGAAATTCTCATTAAATCTTATTCAATAACTATCACTTTGTAATTGGCTGAATTGACAGAGATGTCAGTTCAAATTTAAAGAATAATCAAATAATTCAATCCGGGCAATTGCTCCCCGATTAGTCGGGGGGAGGAAAGTCCGAACTTCACAGAACAAGGTGCCGGGTAACGCCCGGGCGTTAATGGAGTAATCTGTTATCGACTGAAAGTGCAACAGAAAATATACTACCTTGAAGAAATTCATGGAAAAGGTGAAAAGGCGAGGTAAGAGCTCACCGGCTTAACAGTAATGTTAAGTGCAATGCAAACCACACCTGAAGCAAGGTCAAGTAAAAAAACCTTCTTAATTCGCTCTTTTTAACCGAAGAGCTTGTTAAGACAAAGCTGTTCGCTTTGAACCAATGCTTAATTGCTGGTTGGATTTTTGGGTAGACTGCTGAACTTTATCGGTAACGATAAAGTAAGATAAATAATTGCCGCCCCGACAGGTCGGGGTTACAGAATTCGGCTTACAGGATTGTTTTATTTGATGTGTTCTTATAAAATATAATTAATTCTTTTATGTTAAATAAACGCTGGAAAATCAGAGAAGTTGAAGACATAAATTCATTAAAGGATCTTGCCGACTCACTAAACATTTCCGAAGTCCTGGCTAAATTACTTTTCTTAAGAGAAATCAGAACCTTCACTCAGGCAAAACATTTTTTCAGACCTTCTTTAGATTCATTACACGATCCATATCTTATGCACGGAATGGAAAATGCAACAAAGAGGGTTATTCAGGCACTTACAGAAAATCATCCGATTTGTATTTATGGTGATTATGATGTTGACGGAACCTGTGCTACTGCATTACTTTATATGTTCTTAAAAGAGCTTGGAGCAAATGTGGATTTTTATATCCCGAGAAGATTAAACGAAGGTTACGGATTATCGAAAGAAGGTATTGATGCTATAAAATCCAACTATGATGCAAAACTATTAATCACTGTAGATTGCGGAATAACAGCAATCGAAGAAACTGATTATGCAAATCAATTAGGAATGGATGTAATAATTTGCGATCATCATCAGCCAAAAGAAGAATTACCAGAAGCACTTGCAGTATTGGACCCGCTTAAACCAGAATGCCAATATCCATTTGATTATTTATCCGGTGCAGGTGTTGCTTTTAAATTAGCTCAGGGAGTTGCTGAAAAAATCGGCAAAAGAGAAATGCCGTTAAAATATCTTGATCTTGTTGCTCTTGCTGCTGCCGCAGATATCGTTCCGTTAACCGATGAAAACAGAGTTTTAGTTAAAGAAGGATTAGATAAAGTAAACACTGATCCGCGCCCGGGAATATTAGCATTAATAGAATCCAGCAGTCTGCAACCCGGCAATTTAAATTCCGGACAAGTAGTATTTACAATTGCACCCAGGATTAATGCTGTTGGCAGATTAGGTGATGCAAGAAGAGCAGTTGAATTATTAATTACTGACAGTGTTGATGAAGCACGAATACTGGCTAAAGTTCTGGAATCCGAAAATTATGAAAGAAGAAAAATTGATGTTGATACTTTTGATAATGCACTTCAGCTTGTAGAAAACTCAATTGATTTTGATAATGAACTTGCAATTGTATTACATCAGGAAGAATGGCATCCTGGTGTTATTGGTATTGTTGCTTCAAGATTGGTTGAAAAGTATTACCGCCCAACAATTATGCTCACAACTATTGATGGAATAGCAAAGGGTTCTGCCCGGAGTATTACTAATTTTAATATTTATGAAGCACTTCAAAAATGTGAAGATATGCTTATACATTTTGGTGGTCATCAGGCTGCTGCCGGATTGGCAGTTGAACTTGATAAGCTGCAGGAGTTTAAAGATAAATTTAATCAGATTGTAAAAGAATCTATAAACGAAGAAGACCTTTTACCGGAAGTTATTATTGATGCAAAGATCAGATTTTCTGATATCACACCAAAGTTTTTACGGATTCTGGATCAGTTTGCTCCATTTGGACCGGAAAATATGAGACCGGTCTTTCTGACTGAAAATGTTGAATTAATTAACACTCCGCGGATAGTAGGCAATAATCATATTATGACTGGTTTTAAACAAAATAAAAGCGATAAGGTATTTGATGCAATTGGCTTTAATATGCGTGAATATTTAGATTTGATCCTGAAAAAAAATACGAAAGTTGATATAGTATATACAATTGATAAAACGGTCAGGGATAGCAGAACCTATCCTCAACTAAGATTAAAAGATATCAGGTTATCAGAAAAAGCAAATTAGGAGTTTACGATGTCTGGTCATTCAAAATGGGCAACAATAAAAAGGAAAAAAGCTGCCCTCGATTCTAAACGAGGGAAAATTTTTACAAAACTTATAAAAGAAATTACTATTGCTGCTCGTACAGGCGGTGATCCTGCGGGTAATCCAAGATTACGTTTGGCAGTTGATAATGCTAAAGCACAAAACATGCCGATGGATAACATAGAACGTGCAATCAAGAAAGCTACCGGTGAGCTTGAAGGAGTTACTTATCACGAATTAACTTATGAAGGATACGGACCGGCAGGAATCGCAATACTGGTTGAAGTTGCTACCGATAATAAAAACAGAACTGTTGCTGAGGTCAGACATTTATTCAGTAAGCATGGCGGTTCAATGGGTGAAACAGGTTCGGTTGCCTGGATGTTTGATAGAAAAGGTATAATCACAATGCCTGCTGCCGGCAAAAATGAAGATGATGTTATGGAAGTAATTTTAGAAGCAGGAGCAGATGATCTTTCAACTCAGGATGAATTTTTTGAAGTTCAAACTTCAGTTGAATCTTTTGAACCGGTAAGAAGAGCACTTGTTGATAAAAACTTTACTGTTGAAAATGCTTCACTTCAATGGATTGCAAAAAATCTTATTGAAGTAAAAGGAGAAGATGCAGAAAAGGCAATGAAAATTATCGAAGCATTAGAAGATATTGATGATGTTCAGAATGTTTATTCCAATGCTGATTTTGTTGAATAGACTTTCTGAGTTCTGCAACACTTTTTTATTCCCACGCAGGTGGGAATTTATTTTTAAATCAACTTAAAATTATTATATGATTATTTTAGGTATAGATCCGGGAACAAGAATAACCGGCTATGGTGTTATCAGATATACCAACAACAGTTTTATAAAAATTACCAGCGGATCAATAAATCTTCCATCTGATAAGCCTATACCTCATAGATTAGAAATTATTTACAACGAGCTTAATAAAATTATAAAACGTCATAAACCGGATGAGCTTGCAATTGAAACTGCTTTTTACGGAAAAAATGTTCAATCAGCAATGAAGATCGGTTATGCCCGCGGAGTTTCAATCCTTTGTGCATTGCATAATAATATACCAACCAGTGAATATTCACCAAGAGAAGTAAAAAAATCTGTAGTGGGAAAAGGTTCGGCAAGTAAAGATCAGGTTTTATATATGATTAAAACTTTACTTAATATTAAATCAGAAAAAATTAAAGTGGATGAAAGCGATGCACTTGCAATTGCACTTTGTCATGCTTTCAGAAAAAATATTCCAATAAAAAAAACAAAGGACTGGAAATCTTTTATTGAAGCACATCCGGAGCGGGTAATAAACAATTGAAAGATTAGAAGGATTAGAAAGATTAAAAAATTGATTTTTAAATTAGTGGAGGATTAAATGAAGATTAATTCATTTGAAGATTTACAAGTTTGGAAGGACAGCAGGATTTTAGTTAAGTCAATTTATCAACTTACTGCTGATGGAAAATTTAATAAAGATTTTGGATTAAGAGAGCAAATTCAAAGAGCTTCAGTTTCTATTATGAATAATATTGCCGAAGGTTTTGAGAGAAATAATAACAAAGATTACATAAAGTTTTTAGGCTATTCTAAAGGTTCTGCTGGAGAAGTTAGATCTATGTTATATGTTGCAACTGATTTGGGATATGTTTCTGATGAGAGTTTTAATTCATTACATCAGTTGTCTGTTAATATAATTACTCAGATTTCTAATTTTATTAAATATTTAAAAACAGTTTCTTTAAAAAAATAATTTTTAAATTTTTAAATTTTTCAATCTTTTTATTTAAAAAATATGATCGGCTATCTTACAGGAAAAATAATTTCATCAAAACCAACTCACATTTTACTCGATGTAAACGGAGTTGGCTATTCGGTAAATATATCTATTAATACGTTTGAAAAAATCTCTGAAAAGGAATCTGCTTCACTTTTTATTTACACTAATGTCAAGGAAGATTCTATTACTTTATTTGGATTTTATACTCAGTCCGAAAAAGACATGTTTGAGCTTTTAATTTCTGTAAGCGGAGTTGGACCTAAATTAAGTATGGTAATATTATCCGGTATTATTGTCGCTGATCTTAAAGAAGCTATCAGAAATGGAAATATTGAAAGATTAATTGCAATCCCCGGTATCGGCAGAAAAACTGCTGAACGAATTATTCTGGAGTTGCGAAATAAAGTTGACTCAATAAAAGCTGAGGGAGAAACAAAAATGCCTTCGGCTAAAGAAGAAGCTGTTGCGGCACTCTCAACACTTGGTTATCAAAGACAAGTTAGTGAGAAAATTGTAAGGGATTTGCTTTCTGAAAATCCGAATTATTCTTTAGAAGAGCTTATTAGAAAAGCTTTGGCGGGATTGAATAAATAATCACCTTACAGAACATTCAAGTTTTATTAATCCATCAAGTTGTGCTACTAATTTATCTCCGCTAACAACTTTACTTACTCCTTTTGGAGTTCCGGTAAAAATTAAATCACCTTTTTCCAAAGTCATCAAAGTAGAAATATATTGAACTATTTCTGCCGGTTTAAAAAGCATTTTGTTCAATTGATCTTTTTGTCTGAACTCATCATTTACTTTTAATGAAATAGTTTCATCAAGGCTTAATTGATAAGCTGATTTTTCTATAAACTCAGAAAGCACAGTTGAGGTATCAAAACATTTTGCAATTGTCCAGGGATGTCCTTTCTTTTTAAGCTCTGATTGAACGTCACGCAAAGTCATATCCAGACCGATTCCGTATCCGGTAATAGCATTCTCTGAAATTTCAAGATCAGCATTTTTTATATTCTCACCGATTAATAATACAAGCTCTGATTCGTGGTGCATATCATTTGAAAAAGCCGGACAAACAATTTCATCACCTGAGTAAATTACAGATGAAACAGGTTTTAAAAATACAACCGGTTTTTCAGGAATCGTATTTCCAAGCTCCTGCACGTGCTCAGCATAATTTCTTCCGACACAAACTATTTTACCAATTGTAATTTCTTTATTGCTGTTTTTAATTTTAATGGTCTTCATTTTCACTGAAACTCTCTTGTAAGTTCTTATAACTCAAACTTCAATTTGATGATATATTTTTTATGTCTTTTGTTTCTTTTTAGTTGCTGCAGGAAATAAAATATTATTCAGAATTAATCTGTATCCGGGAGAATTTTTATAAAGACTTAAATCTGTCGGTGGATCTCCTACAACGTGTTGATAATCTTCAGGATCGTGACCACCATAAAATGTAAATGTTCCTCTTCCGTAATTTCCGTGTAAATATTTTACCTGATCTGTCCCCTGCCTTTCAGCTAATATTATTACCGAATTTTTAATTAAATTTTTTCTGAACATAGTTGTTTGCCCCATAAAACCTTTAATTACATTTGCATGATCTTGTGTTAACATTGTAGGTACCGGATCATACTTTGCAGAAAAATCAAAAAGAGTGAAATAATCATTTTGCTGTAATCCGATTTCCACAGGTTGAATATCAATATCACTATACTCATAAACATAGGGATTCATTTCAAGTTTAAAATCTTTAAAAGCAAAAGTTTTTGAAAAATCCAGTTTTTTCTGTGCATCCGGATCAGCAGCATCGCCATCAAAAACAGATGCACAAATGTCAACACCTTCAGCAGCAAGAGAAATGTCATAAGAATCAGTTGCACTGCACATTGCAAATAAAAATCCGCCCTGCCCTACAAAATTTTTAATTGTTAATGAAACAGCTTTCATCATTTCTGAAACTTTATTGAATCCGTTTTTCTTAGCATTATTTTCATACATAATTTGCTGATCAATATACCATTGTGCGTTACTGAAACTCGCATAAAACTTTCCGTATTGTCCGGTAAAATCTTCGTGATGCAAATGCAGCCAATCATACTTTTCCAGATCACCGCGTAGAATTTCATCATTCCAGACTTTATCATACTTAACTTTTGCATATTCTAATGCTAGTGTAACGGCATCATCCCAGGGAGAAAAACCCGGCGGAACATAAACGGCAATCTTTGGTGCTTTTTCTAATCTAACAACATCCATATTGTTATCTTCACTTTGTACTTCGGAATAGATTTGAGCTGCCTGAGCGAGACTAATTTGCTCAAAATAAACTTCTTCAATTAAACACTCTGAAACAACTTTATCAGACTGATCGATTAAAAACGAACCGCCGCAATAGTTTAATAACCAATCTGCTTTTAAACCATTTTCCAAAGCGTGAAAAGTAACTCCATACGCCTTAAGATGATCAGTTTGTCTGAGATCCATCGGAATAAGAATTTTATTCTGAGCAAACGGGGAAATAGTGATGAGAATAAAAAAACTTAATATTTTAAATAAACATCTAATCATTTGGCAGCAGGATTTATTTGGCAACGTAATAATATATCAAACTCAGCTAAGTTGAAGTGTGTTTTAATAAATGTCAGCCTTCGACAAGATCAGACTGACAACAGAATAAATATAAATTTTAACATACCTAAGCAGATTTAGCATCTGATTTAATAAATATCGGTTCCGAATTTTTTTCAACCACATCTCTGGTAATAATACATTTTTCAATATTCTTTTTAGCAGGAAGATCATACATTATATCGAGCATAAAGTTTTCAACAATAGAGCGTAATGCTCGTGCACCGGTTTTTCTTTCCATTGCCTTTTCAACTATTGCGTCCAGAGCAAACGGATCAAACTCAAGTTCAACACCTTCCATTAAAAACAGTTTTTTATACTGTTTTATTATTGCATTCTTAGGTTCAGTTAAAATATTACGCATTGCTTCTTTAGAAAGCTGATGAAGCGGAGCTGCAACCGGGAGTCTGCCAATCAATTCCGGAATCAATCCAAATTTTAAAAGATCTTCCGGCTGAATAAGTGAAACAAGGTCTTCATCTTTTGTTTTTTCTTTTAAATCAGAAGAAAAACCCATTCTGTTTTCATTTAATCTTTTTGCAATAATTTTATCTATTCCGTCGAAAGCACCGCCGACAATAAAAAGAATATTTTTTGTGTTAAGATTAATTAAACTCTGCTCAGGATGCTTTCTTCCGCCTTTGGGTGGAATTCCGGCTATTGTTCCTTCTAAAATTTTCAACAATGCCTGCTGAACACCTTCACCCGAAACATCACGTGTTATTGATGTGCTTTCACTTTTTCGTGCAATCTTATCTATCTCATCGATATAAACAATTCCTTTTTGTGCACGCTCTAAATTATAATCAGATGCCTGTAATAAATGCACAAGAACCGATTCAACATCATCACCAACATAACCGGCTTCAGTCAAAGTTGTTGCATCTGCAATTGCAAACGGAACATCCAGAGTTTTTGCAAGTGTCTGAGCAAGTAATGTCTTACCAACACCGGTTGGACCAATTAAAAGAATATTGCTCTTCTCAATTTCAACATCATCAAGTTCAAAAAAAGTTGTTCTGGATCCTATTCTTTTATAATGATTATAAACAGCAACAGCCAGAACTTTTTTAGCTCTTTCCTGTCCGATTACATACTCATCAAGTGCTTTCTTAATGGTTTCCGGAGTGTGTTTTGTCCATTTGTTCTGCTTTTGATTTGTTACGGCAGCCATATTGTTCTTAAGAATATCAACACTGCTTCCGATGCAGATATCACAGATGTAAACATCAGGTCCGGCAATCATGCTTCCGACATCATTTCCATCTCTTCCACAGAAAGAACATTTAACAATTTTCTGTCCGGGTTTTTTAGACATTGTTTATCCTAACTAATTTTTTTCTTTAACTCAATTATATTTTGTCTTGCTTCATCAAGGTAAAGCGATCTTGGAAACTTAATGAGCAGACTTTCATACGACTCAATTGCTTTATCAGGAATCTTTAAACCATACTGATAAATCCTGCCCTGCAAATATAACGCTTTATCAGAATAAATATTTTTCTCTGCTTCTTCGGCAATAACTGTAAGCGCTGAAACAGCACTTGAATATTCATCATTTGCAACCAGCATTTCTGCACTCCGCATCTTAGCTATGGAGTGAAAAATAAACGCCTGCGGATTTTGAGCAATCTGATCATAAATGTTCTTAGCTTCTTCAAATTTATGCTGTTCAGTTAAAAATTCTGCTTTACAATACAGTGATAAATTAGACGAGTCATTTTTTGCATTGTTCAGTAAAATGGAAAATTCTATTGCATCATTTGCTAAGTTATCCTTTAGATTTCCCATAACAGCCAGTAATTTCTTTCTTGCTGATTCAAAATCATCTTTGTATGAAAATATCCGTGAAAGCTTGTAATTGGAGTAACTGCGGTCATCCGGATTTGCTCTCGGAAGATCTGTAACAGATTTAAAATATTTTTCTGCTTCATCCAGTCTGCCTTTTTGAATAGCTATATTCCCAAGCTCAATTAACGCAAGCGAATTAAATTTTGACATCGGATAATTTTCTGTTATGATGTTAAAATAATTTTCCACTCCTTCAATGTCATTAAGATAATATTCATAAAGGATTCCTATTCTTAGATAAGCTTCAATTGCAACATCGGAATGTTTATAAATATCTGTTATATCTTTATATGCTTCAATTACCGGCTGAACATCTTTTCCATCTGCTGCTTTCGGAATAAAAAATGTTTTCCACTCTGGATTAGCTGATTTATATTTTGCAACGAATATAGCCTCTTTAGATTTTGCATAGCCAAGTTTAGCAGCTGGAATAATCTCTTCATTCTTATAATTATCAAGAATATACTGAAAAACATTTAATGCGACTTCAAAAGCATTTTCACGATAAATAAAGTTTGCAAATGACAGCAATTCACTTCCTTTATCGTTTCCTTTTTTATCCAACTCTTTATAAATAATAAAAGCTTCTTCATAATTTTTTTTCTCAATCAATAACCTTGCAAGCAAATAAGAGAAATTCAGATCATAAGATTTAAATTTTTTCACAACTTCAATTGTTTCATCAATAGCGCCGGGCTTATTAGAATATGAAAGGATTTTGCTTTCAATTTGCTGATATTGAGCAGGATTAGCTTTTATAAGATTGCAATACTCATTTGCTGCTTCGCGATAACGCATTGTAATTTGGTAAAGTTCAGCAAGATCATAAGAAAATAAATAAGGATCTTTTGATAATGCTTTCCCGAGATTCAGATATTCGATTGCTTTTTCAAAATCACGCTTTTCAATTGCATAGTTAGAGATTATCCGGATAGTCATTTGATTGGATTTAAACTGTTCGATAGCATCTTCCCAGATTTTATAAGCTTTGTTACGATCACCCGCTGTATAGTATGTTGAACCAAGCATTCCATATAAATTAACATCCTGGGGTACAATTTTAATCCTGGACTCAATCAATAAAACAGATTCATCATATTTTTTCAACTGCAGGTAAAGCGTATTAAGTTTATTAAAGAACTGAATATTGGTAGGATCTTTTTTATTCAGTCCCTCAACTATTTCAACAGCTTTACCAAGATTACCTTGTTGTTCATAGCTTTCAGCAAGCATAAACTGATTTTGATCCATTTGGTTTTGCTGTGCTAAAGCAGAATAAAATAAAAACAATGTTATAAGTATTTTCTTTATCATATTATAAAAATAGCAATTATATAGTGGCTTTCAAGGGGAGAAATAAGGTTATCTAACCGCAATCTT
This sequence comes from Bacteroidota bacterium, assembly GCA_022708025.1. Classification (GTDB taxonomy): domain Bacteria; phylum Bacteroidota; class Ignavibacteria; order Ignavibacteriales; family Ignavibacteriaceae; genus IGN3. Next base: position 23,813 of record JAKIZM010000028.1, read on the forward strand.
ATTTCAAAAGACGGTTTATAAAAACACTTTTTCAGATTAAGTATTTCCTAATAAATCCCGAGTTGTGAATTAATTATACTATTTAATTGTTTGTCCAATTCAAAAACAACTCTACAATATTATCAATTGGCAGTATTAAAGCTAATTAAAATCCCGCCAGTAAAGCCCCAATTGAAATTTCCTTCTGTTAACCCGAATGATGGTCCAAAATAAACGTGCTTTGCAACTAGAAATGGTAAGGAGAAACCCAAAGCAATTACTGGACTTCCGCTGGATTCTCCAACAGGGATCCCTGCAGCAAATGAAAATATAGGATACCAGCTTAACTTCTGGTGAATTTTAATTTCACTTCCAAATTCAAATCCCAACAACAATATGTCGGTGCTTGCATTAGATAGTGTATAACCAATATTTACCTCAAGCTGAGCTTTCTTCTTAATAAGAACAACTCCGAGTGCAACTGTTTGGGACCTAACTTCGATTTCATCTCCTGAACCATACGTACTCAATTTTATTTTGGAAGTTGAACTAGAAAAACCAAATTCAAAAAATCCGCCAAGAGCAAAGCCGGCGCCAATAGATGTTGCGTGACTGTTTTTTAAACTTGAATAACCTCCATCTGCAAAAAATCCTGCTTCTCCCTTTTCTAAAAAAATACCTTGTGCGAAACTGCTTGCTATAGAAAATAAAAGAAACATCAATACTGCCAAAATAAAACTGTTCTTCATTTTAACTCCCCTTAATGATGAATAAGTGTAGTGCAAATTTAGAGTGATTTGTTTGAATGTTACAAGTGAATAGTTTAAACTATTCGTAGCGATAACACATCACTTTAATTCCTTTCTCAAGAGAGACTGTGTGAAAATTAAAACCGTTAAAAGGAATTGTAAATTTTACTTGTTTATATCACTCTTATACAAAGATGCAATTATCTCTTATTTGAAAAAATACAAAAACGAAGAAAATATTTCTCTTTTTTAAATAATTTGATGGAATAATCTTTGTTGTTTAACGGCGTTAAATCTAATAATCTCTCTAATTAGATAATTATTCTTTTAGTAAAATTTAGTGTTATTATATATTTTTCAATAGACAATTGAGCATATTTTTTATAAATAACTTATCATCAACAACATAAAGGATTAACAAAATGCGTAAATTATTTTTGATCTTACTGTTTGCTTTTACATCTCTAATCTATTTTGCCTGCGATTCCGCTGAAACACCGGCAGACAATTCCGATATCCCTGGTGATCCATCAGGCGTAACAGTACCGGCAACTACAAAAAACAATGTGTTACCATCTGCTACATTTACTGCTGTTGGTAACAGGGTAAAATTAAACCTGCTCGGTTTACTTGATCCCACAACACAGCAACCAATTGCATTTAGCTATAACGCTTCTAATCCACAAAGTTCTAATCTTTTTATACAGGAAGATGGAGTTGTAAAAGGACTAAAAGTAACAAAAGTTGGAACCGGCAATATTCTTACTGCCGATGTGGTGTTTTTAGTTGATAACTCAGGCAGTATGGATGATGAAGCTGATTCTGTTGCAGCAAGCATAATTGAATTTGCAAATTTCTTACAGGCAAGCGGACTTGATGTAAAATTTGCAGTAGTTGGTTTCTCTGTAAGTGGAGATATTAATGGTGGAATTAATTTTACCACCGCTCAAAAACTAAGTACATATTTAAATCATTCAACTGGAACTTATAGAACCGAAGGTTTTTCAGGACCAGATAGCGCTGCTCTTGAAACCAGAGCATATAACTTTGGTTATGCAGGAGATGAAAACGGAGTAATGGCAGCATTCTTTGCTGATTCAGTTTATTCCTGGAGACCAAGTGCACAGCGTGTAATGATATTATTTACAGATGAACCTACACAGAATATGGATGGTAAAACCTGGACAAATGCACAAGCTTGTAGTTTACTTAGTGGTAAAGCTACAATACATACTGTGTTTAGCGAAGATACCACATATTATTCTAGTTACTGGAATCAGTATAATGAGAGACCTTGGGAAGTTTCCACCTGTACCGGCGGTACTGTTAAATTCATTCCTTATGATGCAACTGGCTTAACTTTAAAAGATCTTCCCGTTGCCGGCGCACTTGCCAACAGTTATCTTGTTGAGTATGTTTCATCACAAACCGGTAAAGCGCATACTGTAAAAATCACTGTTTCTACTTCAACTGCTGATGGTGTTCAAACATTCAATGTAACATATTAGCACTAGCTTATAAAATTATTAAAAGCCAGTTACGCTATTGTAATTGGCTTTTTTTTACTAAAAACATATCCCATACAATTAAAACTTCATTGCTAAACATATCATTCTTTGGTACTTTTAACGGTTAAATTTTGAAAAAATGAAAAAAATTTTAATTCTGGGCTCCACCGGCTCAATTGGTGTAAATGCCCTCGATGTGATTAGAAAATTCCCCGATAGATTTAAAGTTGTAGGTTTAACTGTAAATTCCAAAATCGATGCGTTGGAAAAACAGATAAAGGAATTCCAACCTGAATTTGTTGTTGTAACCGACGAAACCAAAGCCAAAGAACTTAAATCTAATATTGCAGGGCTTTGTAAAGTTTTTTCCGGTTATAATGAATTGTTAGAATCCGTAACTCAAATGGATTATGATATTCTTGTTGGTGCGATGGTTGGGTTTGCCGGACTTGCGCCAACTCTTGAAGCAATTAAGCGTGGAAAGAGAATTGCACTAGCTAATAAAGAAACTCTTGTTGTTGCCGGTGAAATCGTAACAAAACTTGTTCTTGAACATAGTGCACAGATTATTCCTGTGGATTCTGAACATTCTGCTATTTACCAATGTCTGATAGGTGAAAATCTGAATGAAGTTGAAAAGCTTATTTTAACTGCTTCCGGCGGACCTTTTTTGAACAAAGATAAATCGTTCTTTGAAACTGCAACAATAGATGAAGCACTTAATCATCCCAACTGGAAAATGGGAAGCAAAATCACAATTGATTCTGCAACAATGATGAACAAAGGACTTGAAGTTATTGAAGCAAAATGGCTGTTCGGTTTACCTGTTGAAAAAATAAATATTGTTATCCATCCGCAGTCAATAATTCATTCGATGGTTCAGTTTGTTGACGGATCGATAAAAGCACAGCTTGGTTTGCCGGATATGAAATTACCGATACAATATGCGCTTACTTTTCCGGAAAGATTAAAGAATGATTTCGAGCGGACTAATTTACCGGCAATCAATAATTTTACTTTTTTTGAGCCGGATTTTGATAAGTTTGAATGTTTAAAGTTAGCATATAATGTAATTAGAACCGGTGGAATAACACCTTGCATTTTAAATGCTGCAAACGAAATTGCAGTAGATAAATTTTTAAAAGGAAAAATAAAATTTTCTCAAATACCTTGTTTGATTGATAAAGCACTGAATCATATTGAAAATCATTTTGAACCTGATATTGAAACAATTTTTGAATGTGATAAAATTACAAGGGAATTTGTTTTAGATGCTGTGGTCTAGATGCTGGATGCTTGATGTTAGATACTGGATGCTGGATATTGAATGGATTAGATTTTTAATTTTTTAGATGAAATTAGAATAAAATAATAAATTATAAAGATTTAGAGATCTGGCAACTGGCAAGGGTAATTGTGACTGAAGTTCATAATATGACTTTGAATTTACCTAAATTTGAGATGTGTGAAGAAGGAAGTCAGATTCGGAGATCTAGTAAATCAACAAAATCAAATATAGTAGAAGGATACGGGAGAAGAATTTATAAAAACGAATATATCAGATACATTATTTTTGCATTAGCATCAAACAATGAAACACTTGATCATTTGGAAAATCTGTTCGAAACAGGTTCTTTAGCTGATAAAGTCTTATATGATGAACTTCATAATAAAATTGAAGTTTTAGGTAAAAAGTTAAATCGTTTTTTACAAACAGTTCAAATCAAACATTTGAGTGATAAAAAATAATTGAAGAAAAAAGGATCAAGTATCCAGAAACTAGTATCAGGAAACAATAGTCTTAGACTGAGTTCGTCAAAGGATAATACAAGAATTTTGTTTATTCACTTTAGACGAAATTAACGAAATCACAACTTTGAATAAGGAGTTTTTCTTATAATGGATTATATAATTTATTTTGCAATTACAATTGGAATTTTGGTATTCATACACGAATTCGGGCATTTTGCTGCTGCCAAGCTGAGCGGAATGCGTGCTGATGTTTTCGCTATCGGATTTGGAAGAAGATTATTCGGCTGGAATAAAAAATCCGGCTTCTCGTTCGGCGAACTTCCAAAAGATTTTGATGGCGAAGGACACACCGATTATAGATTAAGTTTATTACCGCTTGGTGGTTATGTTAAAATCGCAGGAATGGTTGATGAAAGTATGGATACAAGTTTTGCTAATAAAGAACCACAACCTTATGAATTCCGTGCAAAACCGGTTTGGGCAAAAATATTTGTAATAACTGCCGGCGTTATGATGAATCTCTTATTGGCATGGGTAATCTTTTGGGGTGCAAATTTCTTTCAGGGCAAACCAATAACACCAACAACCACACTTGCTTTTGTTGAGGATAGCAGTGCTGCTGCTTTATCAGGATTTCACACAGGCGATAAAATCCTTAGCATCAATGGAAAACAAGTTACTAACTGGGAAGATCTTCGTGCACAAATATTTATAAACACACTTGGTGAAAATCTAAATGTTATATTAGAACGAAATGGTCAGATTGATAACATTTCAATTGATAGAAAATTAATTTCAGAAGATGAAAGCAAATCCCTTTATTTAATTCCGCAAGGTGTTCGTCCGGGAATCGGTGATGTCCTAAAAGATTCACCGGCAGAAAGAGCCGGATTTAAACCAGGCGATATTTTATTGAGTTTAAATGGAACTCAACTTTATTCTGCAAAGCAAACAACAGAACTGATATCAGCTAATGCCGGGAAAGAAATTCATTTTGTTGTGAAGAGAAAAAATGAAGAACTTAATCTTTCAGTAACACCGGGAGAAGACTCAAAGATAGGTGTTGCAATAGGTCCGGTATTTATGGGCGAAACAAAAATGCAGACTTACGGCGCTTTTGCATCTATTTATTATGGATGGAAAGATATTGAAAAGATGACAGCGCTTACCTTCCAAATGGTTGGAAAAGTATTCTCTGGAAATGTTGAAGTTGGAAAAGCTTTTGGCGGACCAATTAAGATTGCACAAATAGCTGCAAAGTCTGCCGATTCAGGTTTATCAAGCTTTTTATATTTTCTTGCTTTACTAAGTTTAAGCCTTGCCATACTTAACATTATGCCGTTCCCCGTTTTGGATGGGGGTCATTTGGTAATGATAATAATTGAAGCAATAATCAAAAGAGAAATACCGATTAAAGTAAAGATGGCAATTCAAAACACAGGGTTTATCATATTGCTTTTACTAATGGCATTTATCATCTATAATGATATAATTACCTTATAGAGTAGATTATTCTTTACAATAATTCTTATAAATCTTTGCGTGAAATGTTATAACAGGCATTTCACGCAAGGTTTGCAAGGATGAAAATAACGGATAATACATCGGTTATAATAAAAAGTTGTTTTAATTTTTTCCCATTTATCACTTTTCTTTACCAATCATAAAATTTATTCCTGTTACAAGGATTTCAACTGATAAGTTTCGGCACAGGAATAACCGGATTCTATTTTAACATCGATAAGATTATATTTGATATGAGAGCTGTAACTATTACAACAAAGTTTGGCTTTAATAAAAATCAAACTGAAAATTTACATAAGACAATAAACAACTTGAAAAGAAAAAATCTATATTGGATAACTCAGCTTTCCGGTTGGGGATTATTTATAATTGCAAATCTCTTAGTGATCTCTTCATTTGAACCACTTACATTAAATAAAATTGCTTTATGGATTTTCCTAGGCATTGTTGGTTTACTTGCGTCTCATCTTTACCGTCATTACATAAAAAAACATAACTGGTCAAATCTTCCGTTAAAGAAAATTGCACCAAGAGTAATTTTGGGCAGTTTTATAAGTGGTCTGATAATTTTCATCCCTGTTTATTTAGCCGGTTATATTTTACAAATAAATAAAAACTCAGAGCATTTAATCGCTTCTATTGTAATGAGTATAATTAATTTAACAAGTATAATGCTTGTATGGTCGCTTATTTATTTTGCTATCCATTATTTTGAGAACTCCAAGAAAGCAGAAATTGAAGCATTAATATTTGAAGCTGCTGTAAAAGATTTTGAACTGAAAACTTTAAAGGCTCAGTTAAATCCGCATTTTATGTTTAATGCAATGAACAGCATCAGAGCTTTGATTGAAGAAGATCCGCAAAATGCAAAAGATGCCATTACAAAACTTTCCAACATAATGAGATATACATTAAGGATTGAAAGAACTGAAACCGTTCCTCTTTCTGATGAATTAAAAACTATACAGGATTATCTTGATTTGGAAAAAATAAGATTTGAAGAAAGATTACAATATAATATCAGTTCAACTCCTTCCGCTGACAGAGTTGAAATTCCGCCAATGATGGTTCAGACATTAGTTGAAAATGGAATAAAGCATGGTATTTCAAAATTAACCGATGGCGGAAAAATTAATATTGCCGCTTCTACAAATGATTCCGTGTTAGTAATTCAAATAAGAAACGATGGCAGATTTAATGAAGATGCAATGAAAGTTTCACAAGGTTTTGGTGTTAGTAATACAAAACAAAGGCTTTCTCTTTTATACGGAGAAAAAGCATCATTAACTTTAAATAACGAAAATGAAAATAAAGTTTTAGCAACACTTAAAATTCCGTTAGGAGATACAAAATTATGAAAGCATTAGTAATTGATGATGAAAGATTAGCAAGAACAGAATTAATAAGATTACTCGAACCATTTAAGGAAATCGAAGTAATTGGTGAAGCGGTAAACTCAGATGATGCGCACAACAAAATATCGGAGCTTAATCCGGATGTTATTTTTCTGGATATTCAGATGCCGGGTAAAAACGGATTTGAACTTCTTGAAGAGTTGGATACAGTTCCAAAAGTTATATTTACCACAGCTTACGATGAATATGCTTTAAAGGCTTTTGAGTTTAATGCTCTTGATTATCTTTTAAAACCGATCGAGCCATCACGACTTGAAGAATCAATAAAAAAACTTATTGAAGGAAAACGAAAAGAAAAATCACATACGGAAGCTCATGAAATTTTAACTTCTGATGATCAGGTTTTTGTAAGAGACGGAGATAAATGCTGGTTTGTTAAATTAGAAAAGGTAAGATTGCTAGAATCAGAAGGAAATTATGTAAGATTATTTTTTGATGACAACAAGCCGCTTATACTTCGCACATTAAATTATCTTGATGAAAGACTGGACAGCAAATCATTTTTCCGTGCAAGCAGAAAACATATTATAAATCTTAAATGGGTTGAAAGCATAGAGCCATGGTTAAACGGCGGATTGCTTGCTAAACTAAAAGGCGGACATAAAATTGAAGTTTCCAGAAGACAGGCTGTTAAGTTTAAAGAGATGCTCAGTCTTTAAGTCAATAGCACACAGATTTTACGGATGTTACTGATTTAAACTGATTAATTAGTTCGGTTAGTTTTTTAATTATTTAGTTAAGCAATTCCCAGGCAACGCCAAATCTAAAGTTTCTTTCAGGCATAGGATAATAAGGTGTTATGTAATATTTATTATCAAGTAAGTTTTCGAAAGTAAAATATACAATTGCTACCTTTTGAATTTCACCAACAAGAGTAAAATCAACTTTATATGAAGATGGAACTTCCAGTAAGCCATTTTCAAAAGTGAAGACTTTATTTTTGCCTGTGTAATAAAACACAAAACCTGTCTTTAGATTAAGATTATTGTTAAATAAAATATTTTTGTAATACAATCCTGTTTGTGTTTGAAAATTAGGAACATTTATGTCGTAAGAACCATTTTCAGAATAAAAGGACAGTAAGGATTCAAACAGAAAAACACCATAATTAAATTTCACATTGCCGGAAAATCCACTCAGGTTTCCAAACAAGGAAATATAGTTTAAATTAAATACAGGATAACTTCTATATTTAAACTCATTTAAAAAGTATTTAACATCAGCGGCGAAAATATCTGAAGAATATTTTAGACCAGCTTCAACAAATGAATATTCAGTAGATGAGCTGTTATTTGGTTTCAAAAAAGAAGCACCCATATAACAGCTTATATGTTCCTTTACTTTAACTAATAAATCAAAACCCAATCCATTACTTGTGTAATCAATACTGAGCTGTCGATTAAATTGTGAATAATCAGAATTAGTCTTAGATATTTTATAAAACAACGACGGAATAAAATTGCTATCAACATTTGCAGTAAGAATCACAGAACCTGAAAAATTATTTTGACCGGTTTGAAGAGTATTTAATTGCGGAATTGGTTCAGCTAAAGCAGAAGATGCAATTTTACTTTTTTCATAATCAAGATCAAAGTCAAGATTAAACAAACCATAATTCACTCGGTTTTTAATATCAAAACCATAAGTCTTTGTTTCGGCATATCCGTTAGAACTTGTTTCTTTTTTATAATCATTATAAAGATAGAAAACACTTGCATCAGTTTTTAACCAATCAGTCGGAGCAGCTAAAACTCTTAATCTAGGTAAATGAGTTAGCACGTTTAGTTTTCCTTCAGGATAAAGCATTGGAGCATTAAGATAATCATACATAATCTGATTAACATCACGACCCATTGAGTTTATACTGTCAACATTAACTCCTCCGCTGTATCCGGCTGTATAATCATTTATATTATATGAGGCAATAATATTTACATCATTCGAAAGAAGATATTTAAGTTTAAATTTTCCTTGCCAGATCGAGTAATCAGTTGCCTTGTAGGTTCTGTCGAGTATTCTATTAGTAATCGAAAAAGAGCCATATAATCTTTTCATCAATTGGACATTAAAACTTCCGTCAAGCATTAAATTGCGATTTGCTCCCTGATAGTATCTTAATCTGGAATAAGGTTTAAGTCTTATGGAATCTTTTGTAATAAAATTTACAGAGACAGGATTATTACTGGTTCCATATAAAAATCCGCGCGGCAGCGGAATAATTTCAATTGAATCAATATCTTCACTTTGTATCAGGTTCAGATTAAATGAATTTAACAATCTGTTATTTAAAGATATTCCATCCAATAAATAACTGACAGCATTATTGCCAACTCCATAAAGAAAAGTTTCGTTAGGTTGTCCGGCAAATCCCAAATCTTTTATAAAGTTAAATGGAAATAATCTTAAATAATCACCTGCATATTTATAATCGTTGTGGGTAATCTCTTCATTACTGATAATAAAATATTTATCAGTTAATGTTGAAGAGTTTAATGGAATGATATCTTCTTTTTTAAAAGAAATCAATAAAGAATCATTTATAGTTATTGAATCCCGGGCAGTAAATGTAGTATCATTTAATATTCTTACTTTCGTTTCAAGTGAATCAACAACTTGTGCTGATACATAAAACTGTATTATCAAAAAAATGACTGCAATTCTTTTATACATAAAGAAGATAATCTGCTAAAAATTACTTACGTCAAAATAAAGAATTAACTTCACCTCAACAAAGCAGTAATTAACACAGAATCCGGAGTGTCTTTTTCACTCCTGTTTATCAGGCTTTGCGGGTTATCAAAATATTTATATCAGTTCTTTTCTTTTCAGATAAAATATATTTATTTTCGCTTTGTAATTTAACTTCATTCATAAACTAAAAGAGAGGGCTATTTATGGCTGCAAAACCAATGACCAAGGGCCAGATTCTTGACCACCTGGCAAAGAAGACCGGTGTTACAAAAAAATTAGCTGGTCAATTTTTAGATGAGCTCGTAGCTTTATCATATAAAGAAGCTAAGAAGGCATTTACAATACCTGGATTAGGTAAATTAGTTGTTGTAAACAGAAAGAAAAGAATGGGAAGAAACCCCGCTACCGGTGAAACAATGGTTATTCCCGCAAAGAAAGTATTAAAATTCAGAATAGCTAAAGCAGCAAAAGATGCAGCTCTAAAATAAAATTACTTAAATTTGTTTAAAGCGAAGTACAAGCAATTGTTCTTCGCTTTTTTTGTTTTAAGAGGTATGAATGGATGAAATAATTTATTCAATTGAAAAATCACTTGAGCCTGCTGAATTTATTGAGGTGCTTAAAAACAGCGGACTCGATAAACGGAGACCAGTTAATGATGAGCCAAGAATAATAGCAATGTGCAACAATGCATCATTGATAGTAACAGCACGATTAAACGGAAAATTAATCGGTGTTGCAAGATCAATTACTGACTTTGTTTATTGTACATATCTTTCAGATCTGGCTGTTGATCTTAAATACCAGAAAACCGGAATTGGAAAAAAACTTATAGAAGAGACAAAAAAGGCAGCTCTGCAGGCAAAACTTATTTTACTTTCTGCACCTGATGCAGTTGAATTCTATCCTAAAATCGGGATGAAAAAACATAATCATTGTTATTATATAGATGATATAAACGAACTAAAATAGATTCGCTTTAACTCATCATCTTTTATTCTCTTTTAGTAAATTTAATCAGTCAAAATCTTTTTAAGTTGTAACAATCATAATTCCTAAAAAAAAACAACAGAATAATTATTCCGGATAAATATATGCTCAGAAGAATTTTTATAATATCAGTTCTTATCAGTTCAATAAATTATGCTCAGAAAATTTATGATTTAATTCAACCGTTAAACTTATTACAAGAAGGAAAAACTACAGTTCTCCTAAGTGATATTTTTTATTCAGATAGCTATGATGTTGAGTTTTCTTCCGGTAAAAACGTTAATGTTGAATATAATGTCTCATCGAATGAAGTTTCATTTATACCAAAAGATAATTTTTCAGGAATAGAATTAATTTCATTTAAACTTAATGGGGAAAAATATCAGTTACCTGTAAAGCTGATTAGAACAAAAAAATATCTTTTCACTTACAAACCCGAATCCGGAGAAAAACAGGTTAACCTGTTTGGTCAATTCAATAGCTGGGATCGCCAGAGCTTACCAATGAAAGATCTTGACGGTGATGGAACGCTTGAAGTTGAAATCCCGCTTGATCCCGGCAGATACGAATACAAATTTTTTATCGATGGAAAAGAAGTTGTTGATCCGGCTAATCCGGTTAAAGTATCAAATGGAATGGGTGATTTTAATTCGGTACGAATAATAGAAGAGCCGATGACTGACAAAATGTTCCTTCACATTATCGGAACAGAAAATAAGGACAATGAGATTATTTTAAAATTTTATTTTGAAAATATAGATAGAAGTAATTTTGTTGATGAAAAAAGTCTGATCGCTCTTTTTGATAATAAATTATTTCCCGAAGAATTGATAAAACTAAAAGGGAGAGAAATCAGCCTTATATTAAAAGGGAAAATGCTTTCAGGAAATCATTACGTACGGCTTGCTGTTAACAGAATGGGAAAACACAGTAATATTCAAACTGTTCAGCTACACAACGGAATTATTGCTGGTAATTCTGATTTTCATACATTGAATGATAATATAATTTACAATTTGATGATTGACCGGTTTTGTAACGGCGATACATCCAATGATTCGCCAATTATTCATGATTCTCTTTTCATTCAGGCAAATTATCAGGGTGGTGATCTGCAGGGATTAATCAACAAACTACAAGAAGGATATTTTGATCAGCTTGGAATTAATGCATTCTGGCTTTCGCCCATTGTTGATAACACTAACAACGCTTACAGAGAATATCCGGCACCTCATCGCTGGTACACAGGCTACCACGGCTACTGGCCTGTTTCTTCAACAAAAGTTGAAGAGCATTTTGGTAATATGAATCTCGTAAAAAAATTTGTTGAACTCGCACATCAGAAAAAATCAAGCGTGTTTCTGGATTATGTAGCTCATCATGTTCACAAAGAGCATTGGATGTGGAAAGATCACCGCGACTGGTTTGGTAATTACAATCTGCCCAACGGAAGATTAAATTTGCGATTATGGGATGAATACAGATTAACTACCTGGTTTGAACCATATATGCCTTCATTTAATTATGTTGACTCTTTTGAAGCACTTGAGTTTATGACTGATAATGCAGTATGGTGGTTAAAAGTTACAGGTGCAGATGGATTTCGTCACGATGCAGTAAAACATGTTCCGAATGAATATTGGAGACTATTAACATCAAAACTTAAAAGAGAAATATCTGTTCCTGAAAAAAAAGAAATTTATCAAATCGGTGAAACATTCGGCGGAATTGATCTGATCGCATCTTATGTAAATAACGGACAGTTAAACGGACAATTTAATTTTAATCTTTATGATGTTGCTATTCCGACTTTTCTGGATGAGAATGCTTCTTTCAAATTGCTCGATTATCAAATGCAAAAATCTTTTCAGGTTTTTGGATATAATAATCTGATGGGCAATATAATGGATAGCCACGATAAGATACGTTATATGGCATATGCCGATGGTGATCTTGCAATAAACGATGGACGTGCGATAGAAATCGGATGGACAAATCCCCCGCAAGTTGATAATCCTGAAAGTTATGATAAACTAAAATTACATTTGGCTTATTTACTTACAATTCCGGGAATACCGATTATTTATTACGGAGATGAAATCGGAATGACAGGAGCGGCTGATCCTGACAACAGAAGAATGATGAGATTTGATAATGAACTGAATGAATATGAAAAACAAACTTTAAAAGATGTAAGCAAACTGATCCATATAAGGAAAGAACATTCTGCTCTCAGATACGGAGATTTTTTAACATTGCAGGCAGATGAAAACATTTATGCATACTTACGATCTGATATGAATGAAAGAATTCTAACTGTTGTTAATAAAAACTCTAAAGAACAAAAAGTTAATTATGATTTACCTGCAATGTATAAATTAATGATAGCTAAAGATCTTATTACCGGAAAGGAATTTGAAATAAAGAATAATAAACTTTCATTAAACATCCCCGGAATTAAATCTCTGATCTTATTATTGGAATAATTAAGGAAATAAAATGAATAAAATATTCTCAATATTACTTATAGCAACATTTTTTATTTCTTGCAGCGAACGCAAAGAACCATTAATTCAAAGTGACTTAGAGTTAAAAATGAATTCAATTGCAGAAGATTATGTAAAGCTCGTTCTTAACATCGGGCAGTATGATGCAAACTTTGTTGATGCTTATTATGGACCCGAAGAATGGCGCTCAGGTTTAAAAACAGATTTACAATTTGATTCAACAGCATATAATAAATTATCATCCGAAACAGATGAATTGCTGAATCAGCTTGAGTCTTTATCTGATTATAAAGCAACCGAACTGGAAACACTTCGTTTCAGATATCTTTACAAACAATTGCTCGCCTGCAAAACATATATAAATATGTTAAACGGCATTGTGCTTCCTTTTGATATGGAAACAAAAGCACTTTATGATGCTGAAGCACCTGTTCATAATGATGAATATTTCCAGGATGCTATCACAGAGCTTGATAAAATTCTGCCCGGCAAAGGTGATGTTGCAAAGCGATTAAATGATTTTAAAATGAAATTTGTTATTCCTGCTGATAAGCTTAAAGAAGTTTTTGATGCCGCTATTAAAGAATGCAGAATGAGGACTCTGAATTTTATAAAATTACCTGAGAAAGAATCTTTCAAAGTAGAATATGTAAAAGATAAACCGTGGGGTGCATACAATTGGTATAAAGGAAATTATTTTAGTTTGATCGAAGTAAATACTGATCTGCCAGTTTTTATTGATCGCGCTGTTGATCTTGCCGCACACGAAGGTTATCCCGGACATCATGTTTATAACACCTTACTTGAGCAAAATCTTTCAAACGGAAGAAATTGGACTGAGTTTAAAGTTTATGCATTATTTTCTCCGCAATCATTAATTGCTGAAGGAACAGCCAATTACGGTATTGCAATGGCTTTTCCGGGAAATGAAAGAATCAAGTTCGAAAAAGAAATCCTGTTTCCGATTGCAGGAATAAATCCTGATGATGCTGATCTTTATTATAAAGTAATCGATCTGCAAAAAAGTTTTTCTTATGCCGGAAATGAGGCGGCAAGAAATTATCTTGATGAAAAATGGAATCGTGAACAAACAGTTGAATGGCTTCAGAAAAATTCTCTTAGGACAAAAGAGAGTGCTGATAAGTATGTTTCATTTATTGAAACTTACAGAAGTTATGTGATTAACTATAATCTGGGATATGATATTGTAAAAAATTACATCGAGAGTAACGGCGGTACAATCGATAATTTAAAAAAACGCTGGGAACTATTTGAATATTTGCTGTCAACACCGCAAACTCCCGGCGCATTAATTAAATAAAGCTATGTGAATTTACTATGACAGAAAAAGCAAGCTTTGATGGAGTAACTAAGTTCTTCATCGTTGTAATTGGTTTAGTTGTAATCGGAATTGTATTAAGAGAGCTCAGTCATATTTGTATTCCTCTTTTAATTGCAGTTTTTCTTTTTTTTGTATTCTCACCCTTTAATAATTGGCTAATCAAAAAAAAGATACCGATGTTTCTGGTTATTCTTCTGGACCTTGCTATTACTTTTGCAGTGCTGTACGGTATTGGAAGAGTTGTGGTAGATTCGTTTTTTCAATTTGCTGATGGTCTTCCGGTTTACGGTGATAAATTAAGCAGTCTCATCAGAAGCTCCGCTGTTTCTTTAGGGATTACAGATACATTCTTCACGCAGTTTTCTTTCGACAATTTAGTAAGATCATTAAACCTGCAAGATATTTTAAGCGGACTGTTCTCATCTACTTTTTCATTACTCGGCAGTGTGTTATTTGTATTATTCTTTTTTGTTTTTGTTCTTTCAGGAAATAAAACGATCTACAAAGCAATTGAACATAGATATATTTCAAAGAAAGCTTATTCTGAAAATGCCGACAATATTAGTGAATCAGGAACTCAAAAGGATTTACGTGTGCGCCAGTTGGAAGATACTTTTACAAAAATCACAAACCAGATACAAAGATACATAATTACAAAAGTTGGAGTTAATCTTTCTGCAGGTGTTATTACTACAATTGTTTTAAGCCTGATAGGAGTTGACTTCCCTATTGTTTGGGGACTATTTGTTTTTCTTTTTAATTTTATTCCGACAATCGGCTCTGCTGCTGCACTTGTATTTCCGGTGTTATTCACTCTTGTTCAATTCGATTCATTCGGAATCGTAATTTTAGTTTTATTACTGATAATAGGAATTCAAACACTCGCATTTAATGTGGCTGAACCAATGATTATGGGAAAAAGATTAGACTTAAATCCCCTGCTGATTTTACTTTCTGTTTTATTGTGGGGTTATATCTGGGGTATAGTTGGTATGCTGCTTTCTGTACCGCTTACTGCAATAATAAAAATAATTATATCAAATTCTGATTCACCTAATATGGAATTTTTTGAACAATTAATGAGTCAGGAAAAAAAATAAAATAACTGTTAAAAAATATTTTTACTAAAATTTATTAATGCAGTCAAAACTCAGAATCTTAAAAATCAGTTGTCATAAAGGACTGAACAAACTTAAAATAATCAATTACCTTCTTCTTCAATATTTCCATCCCACAGATATTTTTTTGTTTCTTTAACAATTACTCCGCTTAAAAGCAATAACGAAACGAGATTTGGCAGCGCCATCAAAGCATTTGTTACATCGGCAAATGTCCACACAATATTTAAAGAAACTACTGAACCGATCATTACAAAAATTACCCAAAGATATCTGTATGGTTTCACAACCTTGTTTCCGAAAAGATATTCCGCAGCTTTTTCACCATAGTAAGACCAGCCAAGTATTGTTGAAAAAACAAATGTTAGTAATCCAAGAGTCAGAATTATCGGACCAACTACCTGAAAATCACTAAATGCCTGTTTTGTTAATGCAGCACCTGAAAGACCTTTTAACCATTCGCCTGAGTTTACAATTACTATTCCTGTCATTGCACAAATCACAACGGTATCCCAGAATGTTCCGGTTGAAGAAACCAATGCTTGTCTTACCGGATTTTTAGTTTGTGCTGCAGCAGCTACAATTGGTGCACTACCCAAGCCTGATTCATTTGAAAATAATCCGCGAGCAATTCCAAACCTTAATGCCTCTTTCATTCCTGCTCCAAGAAATCCGCCAATAGCTGCTTGTCCTGTAAATGCACTATTAAATATCAGCATAATAGTATCAGGAATTCCGTTAATATTCATACCCAGAATTATTAAACAACCAAGCACATAAGTTATCGCCATAAAAGGAACAAGCCTTTCACAAACCGTTGCAATAGATTTTATCCCACCGATAATAACAATAGCAGTTAAAGCAGTTAAAATAATTCCTGTTATCCACATCGGTACATTAAAAGTTTCAAATACTAATGTTGAAATAGAATTGGACTGCACCATATTTCCGATACCGAAAGCAGTAACAGAAGTAAAAGCAGCAAACAATACAGCAAGCCATTTCATATTTAATCCGCGTTCAAGAGCATACATCGGTCCGCCAGCCATTGAGCCGTCAGGCATTGTTACTCTGTATTTAACAGCAAGTAATGCTTCACCGTACTTGGTTGATATACCAAATACACCCGTCAGCCACATCCATAGAACTGCTCCCGGTCCGCCAGCAGCAATAGCAGTCGATACGCCAACAATATTTCCGGTACCGATTGTTGCAGCAAGTGCAGTAGTTAATGCCCCGAATTGACTAATATCTCCGCTGCCCTCTTTGTTTCTGCCCAAAGAAATTTTTATTGCTTTGCCGATAAATCTTTGAATCAATTTCAATCTGATCGTTAAAAAAACATGAGTCCCGAAAAGAAGAATAATAAGCGGATAACCCCAAAGAATATCACTGATTTGTGTAAGAACATTTTCCAAAGCTCCCATAAAAATTTCCTTTTAAAGATAATTTGAGATAAGAATGATGATTTGACAAAAATTTAGCATGCGAAAAAAAGATAATCCTTATGTTATTATTATAAAAATAAGTTTGCTGATTTTTAAAACAAAGTTACCAGAACAATTTTTCCAAAATTCTTAAATCCGAAATAGAAATACAGAAAGGACTATTTAAATATCAAAAAAAGGGATAAATTAGAGAAAAAAATATTCACCAATTGGGTGAAATAAATTTTCAACAATACTTATTCTTCATATG
>JAKIZM010000087.1 GCA_022708025.1 Bacteroidota bacterium
GGGGGGGGGAGAGTTTTTGATCAAAGAGAAAGAAATCAAATAAATATTTTTTAGAAAAATATTCATCAAACATCCACCTTAAATTAAACTTGTTGCAAATCTACGCATAAAAATTTTTAGCATCAAGTTTAACAACAAACCCAATTCCTTAAAGAAATTGGGTTTGTGCTAATTAAGTTTTTTTCAACTATTCGATTGGGGCAGTTGAAATAATACTTCTGAATTTCTAATTTTTCAGATAATCAGATAATAATCTTACTAATTGATCTGTGGGAACGAGGAATTTTAAAGCTTAATTTTAACAGATGTTAAATTTCTTTAACATCAGAATTACGAAGGTTTTGGTTGCTCTTTTTACTCTGCCCTGATTCATCTTGCTTTGGCTGTGAAAACTCATTCCTGAATTTCTGAAGTTCTTTTCTAAGATTATCCATTTCGCGTTTTAGTTCTTCATTTTGATGCATCAGCAAGCTGTCGTTTAATTTAGCTCCGGAATTATTTTTAAGTTGGTTATCAGGCAGCTTATTTTGCTTTAAGTTTTTCAATTCATTTTCTACATTATTCCGCTGCATTAAAGAATCCAGATTTACTTCCGATTTTTTATTTTGTCTTGGTTTAACAGTGTTATAATTATAATTGAAATTATTCTTACCAACAACAACCGGCACATTTGGCGGAACAACTACATTCATATTTCTTGTTGCTTCTTCAATAATTGAAGCGATGCTGTCAAAATCAGGCAGGTTAATTTTAGGAATATTTACAGCTATATCAGGCAAATTAACTTTTATCTGATCTTTGTTTATAAAAATCTTGTAGCGCATTGTTTTATCAACATTCTTTTTATGATTTTCATAAGTAGAATCAAAATTAATTTTAAATTCATTTAAAGAATTTCTATTCTCATTTAATGCTGTAAGTTTTTCTTTTAACTCATCCACCCTACCTTTAAACTCTTTAACATCAAATACAAAATTATCTTCAAAAACAGAATCAGGAGTAAAGAAAATATATTGATTTGGTTTTATTGATCTCGAATCGGCAACAAATTTCTGAATTGAATTATTATCAATCTCTGCAACTTGTTTAGGAAGTATCTTTATATAATTTTGTCCTGCATGTTTTTTAGCAAAGGCAAGTATATCAGCAAGAATTACTTTTCTTGTATTCCAGATATTTGGATTGATAGCCACTGAATTTTTATCATTAACTAAAACCAGTCCGGAAAGCTGATCTGAATAAGAACTGATAATAGAGTCCATCATTTCTTTTTCAGAATCGTTAAGGTCTAACGCAGTAACAAAACTTTTTAAATTATTTGATTTAGAAACACCGCCGGAATTTTTAATTTCAAAAAATTCTGTTCCTGCAGAGTCATTACCTAATTTTAGTATTTGTTTATTTGCAGCGTCAAGCGGAAGTTCCTTGTAAACAGCAAAATTAAAGATATCTTCATTTGTCAAATCAGCAGCATACAATAGCGGCTGTAGATTTTCTTTATAAAATCCTGCTAAGTTTGATTTTTGCTGATCAATAATATCATTAATAAGATTAGGATTAAATTTCAGGATGAGCATTAGTCCCAACGTAACCAAAGTTAACGAAGTGATTGGCAGCCACTTTTTAATATTATACTTTTTGGTGTTTTTTGAATTGAGGTTTGCAAATAATCTTGTTTCAAAATACTGTGATTCAGGAATTTTATCATAAGAAGAATTTGTTAATTCTTTCAGTTTCTTAACATCCTCAAGTTCCTTCTGAAGTTCCAATGAACTCTTGATCTTTTCTTCGATATAACTCTTTTCAGCAGAAGAAAGTTCTCCGTCCAGATAAGCAGATAGCAGTTCTTTGTCTTTATTAAATCTTCTCATAGCATCAATTCTTTTTCAATCGGTTTAAGAATATTTTTTAAGGTTTCGCGTCCTCTGAAAATTCTTGATTTGATAGTACCGATTTCACAGTTCATAGTATCAGCAATTTCCTGATAACTAAATCCTTCCAGATCCTTTAACATAATCGGAATACGAAGTTTATCAGGCAGTGAAGCAATTGCATTCCGGACAATTTGTTTTATATCTGTATTTTCGTTTATAGAGCTTAAAACATTATATTCTTCATCATCATTTAATGGTAGGAATATCTTTCTTATTTTAGTCTTACGTAAATGATCTTTGCATTTATTTATTGTAATGCGGTATAGCCAGGTTGTAAACTGCGATTCAAATCTGAAGGATTTAAGATTTTTAAAAACAGTAATAAATACTTCCTGAGCAATATCATCAATCGCATTCGTGTTTGATAAGGTTAAATAAATGATATTCCTTACCTTTTCTTTGTGTCGTTTTACAAGTTCACCAAATGCTGATTCATCGCCATCGATGAAGCTTTTAATCAGTGAAAAATCATCATCAAGACTTAATATCTGAGGTTGCGGCATATTTTCTTTTTCTTCAAAATCCATAGTTTAGACGCCATAATTATATTTTGGTTCCATAAAATAATCAATACTTAAAATCCTGTATTATATTTAATGATAAGCGGTAAAATCTCCTTATTATAAGTAAAATGCTGCTTGCATGAGTTAATAAGCTTAGTTAAATTCACATTGAAATTTTTGGAGATTCTTAATGAAAACTAAAGTTTTAGAGAAGTATAACGCCGTTATCATTGAACTTAAAGGCGATGTAATGGGCGGCGATGATACAAAAGAATTTAATCAATTGCTTCATAAACTTATTGAAGAAGGTAAAAAAAATGTTGTTATAGATCTTGGCGAAGTTAAGTTTATGAATAGTTCAGGACTTGGAATGCTTATTAGCGGTTTAACAACCATTAAAAGGGAAAATGGAAGTTTAAAACTTGCCAATGTTACTGAAAGAATTGAGAGCTTACTTATCATAACCAAGCTAATAACAATTTTTGAATCTTATGATTCAGTTGATGAAGCTATAAAAAGTTTTAGTTAATCTTTATTTTGATAATTATTTAATAAAAACTCCGTATTGTAAGATGCGGAGTTTTTATTTTGCTTAAACTATTAATTTAATCAGAGGAGTTCAAATGGGTGCAACTGTACTTGTTGGCTCACAATGGGGCGACGAAGGTAAAGGAAAAATTGTTGATCTTATCAGCAAAGAATATGATGTTGTTGCAAGATATCAAGGGGGCGCAAATGCCGGACACACTGTTGAAATTGGCGATAAAAAATACGTTCTTCATTTAATTCCTTCCGGAATATTAAGAGAAAAAGTAGTCTGTGTTATTGGTAATGGTGTTGTTATTGATCCGACTGCTTTGCTTGAAGAAATTGATCTGCTCAAAAAAAATAATATCGATGTTGATGGAAGATTATTCATCAGTCATAATGCTCATCTAATTATGCCCTATCATAAATTATTGGATTCAATAAGTGAAAGCGGTGACGTTAAAATCGGTACAACTGGTCGCGGCATTGGACCTTGCTATATTGATAAATACGGAAGAAAAGGAATCAGAATAGTAGATCTGCTTGACAGAGTTGAACTGGAAAAAAAGATCAGAACAAATCTGAAAGAAAAAAATGAATTTCTGCAGAAAATTCATGGTCACGAAGGACTGGATGTTGAAGCAATTGTAAAAGAATATCTAGAATTTGATCAGATAATTGATAAATATATTAAAGATGCGCCAGCTTATTTAAATCGCGCTCTTGATGAAGGCAAATCTGTTTTACTTGAAGGAGCACAAGGAACCTTTTTGGATATTGATCACGGAACTTATCCTTTTGTTACTTCTTCAAATCCAACTTCAGGCGGAGCTTGCACTGGCAGTGGAATTGCACCAACAAGAATCGATAGTGTTATCGGCATTGTAAAAGCTTATACTACAAGAGTTGGCAATGGACCTTTTCCTACTGAGCTACTTGATGAAGATGGAAATAAATTAAGAGAATTCGGTGCTGAGTTCGGAGCTACTACCGGCAGACCAAGACGCTGCGGCTGGTTTGATGCTTATCTTCTTTCCTATTCCAGAATGATCAATGGAATAACATCTGTTGCTTTAACCAAGCTGGATGTATTAAGCAATTTTAAACAAATAAAAGTATGTGTTGCTTATGAAATAAATGGAAAACGTTTGAAAAGCTTCCCGACTAATGTTAATCAGTTAAACAGTGTAACACCGGTATATGAAACACTTGATGGCTGGAACACAGATATATCTAATTGTGAAAGTTATGATGATCTTCCTGCAAAAACTTTGGATTATCTGGATTTTATTTCCAGACATTCCGGTATAAAGATAAATATTATCTCTGTGGGACCGAAAAGGAAACAAACTTTTTTTGTTGATCAATAAGGCAGGCATATTTTTTTGTGTGTTATTTATTTTTTTAATTGCTAATCTTGTTTTGTAAAAATAAGGTATTAGTTTTATGAAAATGTCTGGCGGTCCGGCATCTATCAATTTAAAATTGTTTTTACTTGTTGTTGCTTTGGTAATAGCAGCCGGAACACTTTATTACACCCAAACACTTGTTAAAAAATTACATCAGCGGGAAAGAAATATTGTTGAACTGTATGCAAAAGGCTTTGAGTATATAGCAAACAGTGATTCACCGGATGCTGATCTCACATTTTTATTTGACAATATCATTAAGCCGATAGATTTTCCGATAATCTTAACAGATAAAGACAATAATTTTAATCCTGAAAGCAATACAGAGATTAAAAACGTTGATATAGATTCTACACTCAGCAAGGAGGACAGGAAAAAAGCACTCTCTGAGTTGATTATTGAAATGGATGCTATCCATAAACCTATCAATATTACTTATGCTGATACAATAATTCTGCAGCGAATACATTTTGGAGAATCTAATCTTGTTAAGCAGTTAAAATTTTATCCATATATTCAGATCATTATTGCAGCTTTATTTATTCTTATTGGATATATAGGTTTCAGTCAGATAAAACGCAGCGAGCAAAGCAATATTTGGGTTGGGATGGCAAAAGAAACAGCACATCAATTCGGAACGCCTATCTCAAGTTTAATGGGCTGGATAGAAATGATGAAACTGAACTATGAAAAACCGGATGCTGTCCTGGATATTACAGAAGAAATTTCAAGCGATGTTGAAAAGCTAAATAAAATAACCTATCGTTTCTCTAAAATTGGTTCAAAGCCGGAAATTAAGGATCACGTTGTATACGAAGAAGCGAAAAAAGTAACAGAATATTTTAACAGAAGACTTCCTCAAACAGGTAAAACAGTCGAATTAGTTGTTGATGGAAATAAAGAATGCAGTGCGCTGATAAACCAGGAGCTTTTTGAATGGGTGCTTGAGAATCTTATCAAAAATTCTTTAGATGCTATAGAAAATAAAAATGGTCTGATCCGAATTAATATTATAGATAACAAAAATAATGTTGAAATTGAAGTATCCGATAACGGTAAAGGTATTGATCTGCGCAGAAGAAAAGATGTCTTCAGACCAGGTTACAGCACCAAGAAGAGAGGATGGGGTTTGGGATTAAGCTTATCCAAAAGAATAATCGAAGGTTATCACGGCGGAAAAATATCCGTTAAAAGCTCAACTTCGGTTGAAGGAACAACTTTTAAAATAATCCTTAGAAAAAAACATTAACTTGTTACTGAACTTTGTATTCAGATATCAAAACTTTCTATTTAAAATCAACATAAGATTGTAGGTCCATTATTCTTTTATAACTCTCCAACACAATAGAAACTCATCTGTTTTCAATTTAATAACGACAGGACTTTAATTTTTGCTGTTAATTAGTTTTCTGCATTTTCAGCAGGAATTTTAATATCTGAAGGAGGAATATAGACCTTTGTCCAAAACTACAGCTTGTAAATATTACTCAAACGAAGATTTTACCGACAAAATTAAGGTCAATATTGGCATTCTTGCGTTTTTTAAATGGCACTAGTCTTGAAAGGTTAATAGCGAAATAGTTTAAGCATAGCATCCCTCCAAATATGACACACGAACTGTCAGGTTTCGCCCTCAAAACCTGACAGTTTTCCTTTTTTAAAGCGATTCCTTTTTATTTGACGTGCATTTTCATTTTTCTAATTGCTCCTATAACTAAGGATTTCTCAACAACTACATCTACGACAACATTGCCAATATCCTGAAGAAGAACAAATCTTATTTTCTCGTTAAATAATTTTTTATCACTCAGCATAAAATAAAACAGTTTTTCTTCATCCATTTTTTTTAACAATGGATTAAGCTTTAGAAAATTATATTCATTTAAAAATTTGATCAGCTTATTTTCAGATAGATATCCAAGTGCCTCAGATAAATATAACGCACAAATTATTCCAGCGGTAACTGATTCACCATGAGTAACTTTATGCTTTGAAGCCGATTCAAAAGCATGCGCAAAAGTATGACCAAGATTAAGAATTTTTCTCAGACCTGTTAATTCTTTTTCATCATTTATAAAAATATTCTTTTTAATAGTAAGAGATACGAAAATAATATTCGTATAATCAGGATTTTTCCCATTTACGATTTTTTGAATATGATGATTCAGCTTTTTGAAATTTTCTTTATCTGACAAAAAAGAATATTTAATTAATTCACCTGTTCCGGATAAAATTTCCCTTTTAGGGAGAGTTCTCAGAAATTCTATATCTATAAAAACTGAATCCGGCTGATAAAAACTGCCGATTACATTTTTTCTATCCAAAAAATTAATCCCTGTTTTACCGCCCACAGAACTATCAACCATTGAAAGCAATGTTGTTGGCAGATGAATTATTCTGATTCCCCGCATAAAAGTGCTTGCAGCAAAACCTGCAATATCTCCGATAATGCCACCACCAATTGCAATAATTAAAGAGCCACGGCTAAAATTATTTTCAACAAGATATTTTTGAATTTTTAATACTTCGTCATAAGACTTGTTTTTCTCATCAGCTGAAAACAAATAAGTAAAAAGTTTGCTTTTAACATTTAAAAATGTTTTTCGGATATTTACACCGTGAAGGTTATAGACTTTCTTATCAATGATAAAAAGACATTTGTCAGGTTTTATTTTATTAATCCGGTTTACAGCTTTCTTAAGAATGTTTGAGCCAATTACAATTGAATAGTTATGCTCAGTCAAATTGATATCAATTTTTTTTGCCATAGAACTCTTTTTCGATTATTGCTGCAAGTTTATCTACAGTTTTACCAACAGGAGTATTATCTGTGTTTATTTTAATATCAGCAGCATTATAATATTGCAGACGTTTTTTCAATAATGTTTTTATTCTATTAATAAATTCGGTTTCAGTTGGTTCATCTTCCCCTTCAAAAAGCAATGCTGGACGATCTCTTTTGAATCTTAATCTTTTATATGCTTCCTCCGGTGAAGACTCAAGATAAACCAGAAATCCTGCATTTTTAATTAATTCCAGATTCTCTTTGCTGGCAACAGTTCCACCTCCAAGAGCAATTATATATTCATTTAAAGAACACACTTTTTTAAGAACTTCTGTTTCAAATTTCCGGAAATAAGATTCTCCATAAACCTCAAATATCTCTCTTATGCTGAGAGACTTTTCAACTTCAATTAGTTTATCAAGGTCATGGAAACCCCATCCTATGGTATTGGCAAGAATTGGTCCGACCGTACTTTTGCCCGAAGCCATAAATCCAGTTAAAAAAATCAGCTTTTTTTTCATCTGATACTTGAATTATTATGATCTGTTTTTCTTTACTTAGTGTTTTTATTAAAAATAATATACTGCTCCAATAAAAAATGCTATGCCATTGAGATTAATTTTTGAATTAAATGTATCCTGAAGCAAAGTCATTTCATTACCATTGTAATTAAATACTTTGCTCTTATATCTATTTAATAATTTTATTTCCGGATCCCTGAACTTAAGGTCCAAACGCAATCCTAATTCCGGTATAATTAAATATTCTATACCCATTGAAACCAATAGACCAAGTGAAAATTTTCTACTAATCATTTCAATTTCAGTATCACCCAATTCTCTTGTATGTTCACCAAAATAATATCCTACTCCCCCGCCCATTGTAAAATTAAAATGCTCAGTTGAAAACGGCAGATGATACAAAACAGAAAGTTCAATCGGAATAAATTTAACCCCATCATCAACTTTTAGTTTAACAATCTGTGTCCCGGCAATTACACTCAGGTTATAAGCCTGTTCACTTTTTTTTACATATTCAGTTCCGATTCCAATAGTCAAAGATTCATTTAATTTATAACGTAAATCAATATATGGTGAATACAAGTCCAACAACTCAAAAGACTTGTTCCTAATAATAATATCGGATGAATTAGGATTTAAAAATATCTGAGCTGAAGTTGTATAATCCATTCCTACGCTTATACAAAAATCCTTTGAACTGTTCTGAGGATAGATTTCAATTACAGCTGCTAAAAAAATTATTATTAAATAATATTTATACATTTCAATCAGAAATTACCGATTCAATTTGATAAAGTTAATTTAAAAAAGAAAACCCCCAATTACTTTTGGAAAAGTAAATGGGGGTAAAAGCATAATAATTAAATTATTGCCTGAAAAATAAATGTCGATTATCTACGACCTTGGCATTTTCTTTAATTTCATTTACCCATTGATTTAAGAATCTTCCTCTTTTTTCCTGCATTAAAGAATTTCTTATTGCAGTACTTTGAGAGTCAAACAACTCTTTATTAAAATCGCTGCGCTTTGTTACTTTTATAAGATAATATCCACGTGCTCCTTTTATTGGCTCAGATACAGTATCCAATTTTAATTTCAAAGCTGTATTTATAAAAGCATAGTCTCTCCCAATTAATGGAATTGAACCTTGCGGAGTAAAATTTCCGGTTTGCTGAACTTTATAATTCGAATCTATTGCAGCAGCTTTGGTCATATCTCCGCCGATTTTACTGTAAACATCATCAACAGTTTTTTTCAAAACTTCAAATTTCTTTTCTCTGATTACTGCCGGTTTAATTTGTTCTTTCAATTCATCCAAAGGTCTGAATTTTTCATTTTCAACTTCTGATATTTTTGCAACAACATAACCATTGGCAACTTTGTAAACATCACTAACAGTATTAACACTATTTTCAAAAGAAAATTTTACTAATCTTTTATTATTGCCTAAAGTTGGAATTGAAACAGCTTGTTCAGTAAAGAAAGGAGTTTCCTGAACAGTATAATTCATAAGTTTTGCTTCGGCATCAAAATCATTTTTATTAGCAAGATATGAAAAATCATTGGCAGCGTTAAAATTCCGGTCTCTGCTGCTTGCAGACTGTTTTACAGTATTTACAATTCTTTCAACTATATATTTTCTGTCTGCTCTATCAGTAACCTTAATGATATGATATCCATAATTGGTTTTAATCGGTTTCTGCACAACTCCAACAGCACCAGCAAAGCTTGCATCTTCAAATTCCTTAACCATCATACCTTTACCAAAATAACCAAGATCTCCGCCCTTACTACCGCTGCCGGGGTCTTGTGAAAATTCTTTAGCAAGTTTTTCAAAACTTTCACCGGCAATTAATCTCTGATAAATCTTATTAGCTTCTGCCAGATTATTTTCATCACTACCATATTGATTAATCAGTATATGTGAAGCTTTAACAGATATATCAGTTGTTGGAACAGAACCTAAATATCTGTATAAAACGTAACCTTGTGGTGTAGCAAAAGGTCCAACAACATCACCTACTGCAGATTTTTTAAAAGCTGAGATTATTTCAGGAGTAAACATATTAACTGCTAACGTATCTTTTGAATCCGGAGTCTCGGAATAAATACCAACTAATTGAGAAAAACTCGCAGTATCACCTGTTATAATTAAGTTTTTAACATTTAAAAGATTCTTATAAACCATCTGAGAGTCTTCGGAAGAAGCAACATTTTTAAATAATACAAATTTCAATTTTCTCTGAGGAGGAACTTTGTACATATTCAAATTTTTATCATAATAGGCTTTCAGATCTTCATCTGTAACATTAACATCTGCATCTTTAACTTTGTTTACATC
>JAKIZM010000088.1 GCA_022708025.1 Bacteroidota bacterium
TTGCTTTTAAATAATCATACTCATCATCAGTCATATCTGCACGTGGTATTAATTTTATTCTTTCAAATTCCGGATCATAACTTGAATCTGCATCTGTTCTGAAAACTGAAGCATCTTCTAAACCAGCATCTTTAAGAAATCCACCGGCTGATTTTATTAACTCGCTCAAAGTTGTATAGTCTTTAACGATTTTATATATACCCGGATATTTTACAAAACCACTTAAAGTTACCCATTGCTCATCGTAATATTCACTTAACTCTCTAACTAAAACCTGATCACTGAATTGCAGAAGAACATTATTATTTTTCAAATATTCAATTGAATAAAAACGGCTGAATTGATTTATACCATCTTTAGCAAAGCTAACAACTTCAATAGAATCTGTTCTGGCTTTATATTTTAATCCACCGGCAAGTTGAATGAAATCATAAACAGATTCACCTTCTCTGAATTCATAAGTAGCCGGATACTTTACTTGTCCGCTTATAAAAACAGTTTTATCAACTTTATCTATAATTACAACATCTCCATCTTTTAAATATGGATTGTTTTCAATTTTTCCCAATCTGAGAAAAGATAAGAAATCAATACTAACTGTATCGTTATTTCTGTTTATAATTTTGATATTTCTTATATCTGAAGTTGATTTTAAACCCGGAGATGTTTTAATAAGATCCAAGACTCTTGAGTTAGAAGTAAGAATATAGTTTGATGGTTTTACAACATTACCTATTAACGAAACTTTTATTTTCCTTACATCCGCAAGTGCAATGTAAATATCAACATTTCTGAAATTAGTGTTGAGTTTGCTTTTGATTATTTCTTTTGCTTCACTTAATTTTTTATTACGCAAGTCAACAACGCCAACCCTAGGAATGTATAAATATCCTTCGTGATTAATCAACAGGTTAAAATTTCGCTCTTCAACTCCACTGATAGAAATAAAAATTTTATCTCCGGGTCCGACTAAATAATCATCCGGATTGATAATCCCTTCTGAAGCTTCCATCGTTTGAAATATATTATAAGCAGTATCTTTTACTGAACTGAAAGATCTTTCTGGATAAGTAGGAAGTATCTGTGAAAACGAATTAGTAATAAATAACAGAAATAATACAACAGTGGATATTTTTTTGCTTATCAATTTGTAACCAAGATTTTTTAAGTGACGTAAAGTTAATAAATAGATAATAATTATTAAAAGTTATTTTCTTTGATACTAAATTTTTAACGATATCTTCCTTAAGGAAATTATCGTAACAAATACCCCTATTAACGGTCCGGTAGATAAAAGAATTATGACAAATAAATACTTGTCCCTGATAATCTGATCAAGTGAGAATAAATATTCGCTGGCATAATAGTATAACAGAATTGAAATTGCCAAAGCAGCAAAGCCTGCAATTAGTCCGGCTAATGCACTATTTAATATTATGGGCATTTTTATTGTCGAAAGCTTTGCTCCAACAAATTTCATCGTTTCTAATTCAGAATATTTGGAGTTTAATATCAATCTTACAGTACTGTATACCAGATAAATTGAAACAAGAAAAATTAATCCGGTCAAAGTAAAAACATAAACTTTTCCTTTATCAATGTATGATAATATCTTCTGATAAAAATCCTGTCTGAAAACAACATCATCGCTCCAGCTTAGATTGGATAAATCTTTTATAATTTTTTTTATTGAATCATTAACAGCATACTCACTTTTCAGTTTCAGATTGAAAGATGCCGGTAAAGGATTATAATCCAGAATCTTTCTAAAATCTTCTCCGGTTTCTTTAACAAAAATTTCCGCAGCTTCATCTTTACTTACATAATCAACTGATTTAAGAAAGCTGAAACTTTCCATTTCACTTTTAATTGAATCAATTTCTGCTTTTGCAATTTTATCTTTAATAAAAACACTTATAACAATATTGCTTTTTAATTCCTGCTCAAAATGATTTGAGAATTGTATAATGAATACCGATAAAGTAATTAGTATAACAGAAAGCGTAATCGAAACAAGCGAAAGAAAAAAAGAAAATTTTGATCTTGCGATAAGTTTAAATGCTTCTTTAATCCAAAATTTTATCATAAGTCTTTCTTAGAAATTTGATTCATCTATCCAGCGTTCTATTTTCCAAATCTCAGTTAATGGATTTTTATTTAATGAAAGATTCACTCTTCCATCAACATGAACAACATCCGTCGGGTTAAACGTAATCGTTAAGTTGAAACTTCTGACTATGTTAGCAGAAACAGAATCCTGTGTGCTTAATATTATGTTATTCCAAATCAGATCAAGTCTTTGTGCATTCTGAAAAAGTCCGTTAGTTGTACGCATTTCATCATCTCTTCCCCAGGTAACATCAAATCCCTGATCATAATCTCTGTAAGTAAAAGTAAAGTCTCCCTTTAGAAGATTACCATAAATAGTTGTGTCTTTAAAAGTATAAGCATACTGAAAATTTTGAAAAATGCCGGGAATATCTTTTTGATCTGAAATCGGAGGTACGTTTGAGTCCGGATTTGTATCAAGCTTTGGTGCAAATGGATTGGTACAACCGGCAACCAGAAGTAATATAAACGATATATAAAGATATTTATTAATAGAATATTCCTTTTAATTCACTCCAGCCCGGCAGTGATTCACCTCTTGTATCTTTCCAGTAATAAATAACCCATTCTGATCTCATATCTCTTAACATATTAAACTGCAAAATACCTGCATAATTAGCAGGAGTCGGATCTGCATTTGATATGGGAAGATTTAAATTATAACTGGCTGTATATATTAATGAGTCACCGCTTAAATTACTATAGTTTTCATCAGAAAATGTTAATGTAATCGGAAAATCAGCCGGCACTTTATTAATAACACTATTAAAATATCTTTTTTCTTCATTTAATCCCCAGCCTTGTAAAAAGACTTGATAGAGAGCAATAGCTTCGCTGGATGCAGAGAAACTGAATTTTTTATTTGCAAAAAGAGTATCAACAAAGCAAGCGATATAATTCTGAACATTTTTATCTATAAAAGAATTTTTCAGGTTTTTAATTACATCTTCTGCTCTTACCGGAGGTATAAAACTGGATTTACCTTTGTCAGGTTCTTCAGCATTTCTCGTATCAAATAAATTACAGGAAACTGCAACAAAAGATAGAAATATTATCAAAACTATTTTTTTCATTTTTCGCAAATCAAAATCAATCGCTATAAAGTAAAATGCTCATATTTATCATTAAAAAAAATATCAAAAGTTTTATAAATAAATATCTCAATTAATACAGAATTTCTGTGTATTTCTTTCTGACAATAATCTTTTGAATGATATCTGTTTAATTATTAATAAAGAGTTATCAGATATTTATGTTTTAACCTTTAATTAATCTTTTAGAATTTTATTTATAAATCAATTCTATTAAGCATAGCTCTGCCAATTGTTGCTTCATCAGCAAACTCAAGATCACCCCCGATAGGAATACCGCGTGCAATCCTTGTTACCTTAATATTTAAAGGTTTTATTAATCGGGCAAGATAAAGAGAAGTTGTTTCACCTTCGGTATCAGGATTTAGAGCAAGAATTACTTCTGAAATATTTTCTTTTTCAAATCTGAAAAGCAATTCTTTAATCTTTAAATCGTTAGCAGTTACTCCTGAAAGCGGAGAAAGAACACCGCCTAAAACATGATACAATCCATTATATTCATTGGATTTTTCAATTGCTATTACATCACTTGCTTCCTCAACAACACAAATTTTACTTGTATCCCGCTTAGTATTCTGACAGATTTCACACAGATCATTTTCGGCAAGATTAAAACATCGTGAACAAAAATGTAATTTAAGTTTAAGATCAGCTATTGATTTTACTAATCTGTCAACAGAATCCTGTTCAGATTTTAAAATATATAAAGCCAGTCTTTGGGCTGTTTTTTTCCCAATCCCTGGTAATTTACTTAACTCCTCAATAGCAATTAAAAGAGGTTCAGCAATTTGCACTTAAAACCCCGGAATATTTAAGCCGGGAGGAATCATCCCTTTTGTAACTTTTGCCATTTCCTCTTCAGCCATTTTATTTGCCGATTGTAAAGCTTTGTTTACTGCAGCAACTACTAAATCTTCAAGAATCTCTTTTTCTTCAGCATTTATCACTTGGGGGTCAATTTCAATGGAAATAAGCTCTTTCATTCCATTTGCCTTAGCTTTTATCATTCCGCCGCCGGCTTCTTCTGTAACACTCATATTTCCCAGCTCATTTTGCACTCTTTGCATCTCAGCCTGCATTTTTTGCACCTGTTTCAACATTCCTTGCATTCCGCCCTTCATAAACGTCTCCTGTTTTTTTGTATTTTTTAACTTTTTGAAGTCAAATATAATACAATCAATTGACTTTATATATTTAATTTGCCTAATTTCAATTTGAAATTTTATCAAGTAAAAATCTAAAGATCAGAGGTAAGATGATAGAAACTTTACTGCATAAAGATATTCCAATGGATGAAGGAAATTATCAGTTGCTTGAATATCTGGATAGTTATCAGGTTAATGGGAAAAAAGTAAAAGTTAAAGATATTGGTAAAAAGGTTGCTTTAACCAGTGCATTTTTCTTTGATTATTTGAAAGAATATCATGTCCCAACAACATTTTTAAGGAAAGATGGTGATAACTCATTAAAATTTTCAGTATGTAATGAGTTGGCTTTCAGAGTAAAAATTCTTAATCACGCAGATAAAAGAAACTCCAAAATTTTTGGAATGAAAGAAGGAACTGAATTAAATCTGCCTGTGTTTGAATTCCACTATGGATGTGGTAAAGAAAGTATTATTAGTGAAAGTCACTTAATAGCTTTTGATCTATGTTCTACTGAAGATATGAAACTTGTTACAAGAATGTGTTCTAAAATCAATGCAGTTCTTAAATCATTTTTTGATAGAAGAAATGAAAATCTTGCTGAAGTATGCTGCCATTTTGGAAAAACAGATGATAAGATTTTTTTAATTGGTGATTTTTCACCAGCAAGCATTAAAATTTTCCCGAAAAATGATTCAGTTAAAGCAATAAATCCATATAAGCTTACTACTGCTGCAGAAATAAGAAAATATACGGATCTACTTTTTAATATTGCGAGCGTAAAGTAATGTTTACTAAATACGGCTACAATACAATGGGTATTGTGCTTTTTATAGTTTTTATACTGATTGTTATAAGTATTTTTTCAAGTTCCAACTATATCAGAGTTCCATTAATTCTTCTCGCTTTTTTACTGGCTGCCTTTACAATTAATTTCTTCCGTGATCCTGAAAGAAAAGTACCTGAGAAATCAAACATTGTTGTATCGCCTGCAGATGGAAGAGTTTTATTTGTAAAAGATGTGATTGACGAAAAATTTATCAATGGCAGGGCAAAGATGGTATCTATCTTTATGTCCCCCCTCAATGTTCACGTAAACAGAATACCGATTTCAGGAAAAGTTGAATATTTAAATTATGTTAAAGGCAATTACATTGCTGCATTTGAAGATAAAGCTTCAGAACAAAATGAAAGGAATGAAATCGGCATAAATTCGTCTGCCGGAAAAGTTTTATTTATTCAGATTGCCGGTTTTATTGCCCGAAGAATTATCAGCGAAGTTAAAGTCGGGGATTCTGTTACCATTGGAAATCGGTTTGGTATGATTAAATTTGGGAGTCGTGTTGATATAATTGTTCCGGAGCAGTGGTTTGTAAAAGTTAAAAAGGATGACAACGTTACTGCCGGTGAAACAATTCTTTTTGAATATTAATTAATGAATCGATTTAGACTTACACCATCTGTAATACCCAATCTGTTTACCGCTATGAACATGTTCAGCGGTTTTTTTTCGATAATTACTGCAAGTCAAGAAAATTATACATACGCGGCATGGCTGATAGTTGTTGCCGCAGTGTTTGATGCACTTGATGGATTTATGGCCCGGCTCACAAAATCAAGCAGCGAACTTGGTGTTGAACTTGATTCACTTTCGGATATTGTTAGTTTTGGTGCAGCACCATCATTTCTGCTTTACAAAACTTATTTTTATCAATTCGAAACTATTGGAATTATCCTCAGTTCACTGATTATGATTGCCGGAGGTTTTCGTCTTGCAAGATTTAATGTTCAGTTAGTTGGATTTGATAAAGCCTATTTTACAGGATTGCCAATCCCATCTTCAGCTTTAACAATTGTAAGCTTTGTACTGGGATTTTATAATAATGGATTTAACGGACCGGAAAGATATTTTGTAATTCCAATTGTTTTTGCTTTATCTTTACTTATGGTAAGCAATATTAAGTATGATACTTTATCAAAATATGCTTTTAAAAATTTTAAAAAGAATCCTTATTTAATTTTAATATATCTTGCAGTATTTATATTGCTTGTATTATATACAGTTAAAGGTTTGTTTTTCATTTTTGTTTTCATGATCGTATTTGGTATTTTTCGACAAATTTTTAACTATTTCTCAAATAAAAAATCAGAGTAAAAAGTGTTTAAAGCAACAGTATTAATTAAAAGACGATCTTCAATTTTAGACCCGCAAGGCGTTGCAGTTGAAAAAGGTGCAAAACATCTGGGTATTACTAATATCAAAGGAACAAGGATAGGAAAACTTATTGAGTTTTATGTTGATGTAGATGACCGCGCTGCAGCTGAAAAGGAAGTAAATGAATACTGTTCAAAACTTCTTGCAAATCCTATAATGGAAGATTTTGAGTTTGAGCTGTCCGAATGGATCCCTACGGGAGAAGAAGTAAAATGAGTCTGAAGTTTGGAGTAGTTGTTTTTCCGGGATCAAATTGCGATCACGATGCTTATTACTCGTTAAAAAAAATTCTTGGTTACGATGTTGAATTTCTCTGGCATAAAGATACAGACCTGAAACAATGCAGCGTTGTTCTGTTACCCGGCGGATTTTCTTATGGAGATTATCTGCGCACCGGAGCAATTGCAAGATTTTCACCGATTATGAATTCCGTGATCAGCTTTGCAAATAAAGGCGGAATTGTCATTGGCATTTGTAATGGTTTTCAGATTTTATTGGAAGCGGGTTTACTGCCCGGAGTAATGGTACGAAATAATTCACTTAAATTTTCCTGTAAAGATGTATATCTTTCGGTTGATAATCGTGATACTATTTTTACAAGTGAAATCACAAAGGATTTTTCATCAATAAAAATTCCTGTTGCTCACGGTGAAGGAAATTATTTTGCAGATGAAAAGCTGTTAGAAGAGCTTGTATTAAATAAACAGATTTTATTCAGATATTCTGATGCGGATGGAAATGTTAATGGTGAAAATAATCCAAATGGTTCACAGCTGAATATAGCGGGAATTGTAAACAAAAACGGTAATGTAATGGGAATGATGCCTCATCCTGAAAGAGCTTGCGATCCAACTCTTGGCAGGACTGATGGACAGTTAATTTTTAAATCAATAGCAAATTATATATTAAACTAAAGGTAATATTATGTTTGGAAATTTAGGCACAGGTGAAATAATAATTATTGTACTTGTTATTTTATTGTTATTCGGTGCAAAGAAAATTCCTGAACTTGCTCAGGGTTTAGGCAAAGGTATGAGGGAATTTAAAAAATCCCTTAAAGATGTCGAAGACGAAATCAAAAAAACAGACGACGAAGTTAAAAAAAATGATAAGTCTTAATTAGTTGTTTCTCATTCCAAAATACAATTAAGTAAACTAGAATCTCTTATTCCCGTTATATGTTAGCGGGAATTTTATTTTTAAAAGAATGTAATTTCATCTTTAATTACCGTCTTCGGCGGGCTCAGACTGACAAAATAATACTTATAAAGCACACTCGAAATTATTCTGCTTAAGATGTGACATCAACTCTTTTTCCAAATACATAAACAACTCCGATTAGAACAACTGCAATTAATAACAAAGCAATGTATGGTGATAAACCAAATGCAGTTAGAATATCTCCGATCAGCATTGTTACAACTGCAACAGAAACAGCATAAACAAGTTGAGTGCGCACGTGATCAATGTGATCGCAGCTTGAAGCCATTGAACTTAAAATTGTTGTATCGGAAATCGGTGAACAATGATCACCCCAAACACATCCGGCAAGAACAGAGCTAACAACTCCGATTAAAATTAAATGTGTATCTTCAGGTGAAGAATTATTCATTTGAGTAACTGCAGCAGAAAGAGGAATAACAATTGGGAAAATAATTGCCATTGTGCCCCAGCTTGTTCCGGTTGCAAAACTTATCAAACCGCATATTGCAAATACAATAACAGGAAGAAATCTCGGATCAATTGACTGACTTATCAAACTGATTATATAATCTGCAGTGCGCATTTCATTCGTAACTGAACCAATAGCCCACGCAAGAGTTAGAATAAGAATTGCAAGAAGCATTGAACGGATTCCGTTAAACCACGCATCAATTGTTTCTTTAACAGAAAGGATTCTTTGAGCTATTATCATCACTGCAGCAATAACACAAGCTGAAGAACTTCCCCACAATAATGCAAGATAAGAATCTGAATTACTGATTACATCTCTTACACCGTAATCTGTTATGCCCTGTTCTTTTAATGAACTTAAACCAGTAAAGATTAATCCAGCAATTGTAATTAACACTAAAGATAAAATCGGAACAATACCATTATACCACTTTGCTTTATCTTCATTTCCAAATAACTCACTTGATTGAAGTAATTGATTTGCAGATGAAGTTGGAGAAGAAACCAAACCTTCTTTTAATGCTCTTCTTTCTGCTTTTAACATCGGACCGAAATCCCTGTTAGTTAAAGCAATAACTACAATAAAGAACAACATCGCAATCGGATAAAATCTGAAAATTATTGAATCAAGAAAAACAGAGTAAGCATTTAATGGTGAACCAATTGTAGTTAATCCATCCTGAATTAATCCGACTTCATAACCAATCCACGAACTGACAATAAAAATACTTGCAACCGGCGCAGATGTTGCATCAACTATAAAGGAGAGTTTTTCACGCGAGACTTTTAACTTATCAGTTATCGGGCGCATCAGATTTCCAACTACAAGTGCGTTTGCATAATCATCAAAAAAGATCAACAATCCTGAAAGCCAGGTTGCTATCATTCCTGATCTTCGTGTTCGTGCAAGTTTTGAAAGTGAATTTGCGATTCCTGTAGTTCCCCCACTTTTTGAAATTAAACCAATCACTCCGCCAAAAAGCAAAGTAAAAACAATAACCTGAGTGTGCGATACATCGCTGACAGACTGGATGATATATTTATCAATCAATCTTAAAAATGCAGTAAGAGGATTATATCCATTGATGAACAATGCGCCTGAATAAATGCCAAGTATTAACGAGATTACTACCTGCTTAAAAAGTAATGCTAAAACAATTGCAAGAAGCGGAGGAACAATGCTTAAAATTCCGGGAATTACATTTATGGAATAATCCGTTTTAATATCAGGAAAAATCAGTTTGTAATCGCCAGAATTTTGAATTGTTAAAGTAGTATCAAAGGAACCACTTAATAAATTAACTTTTATATTTTTTGAATAGGAATCATCTACTAATTGAATATCAATTGTTTTTAATGTATCAGGATATCCGCTTCCTTTAATCTGAAAACCAATTTCACTTAATGCA
Source organism: Bacteroidota bacterium (assembly GCA_022708025.1). Classification (GTDB taxonomy): domain Bacteria; phylum Bacteroidota; class Ignavibacteria; order Ignavibacteriales; family Ignavibacteriaceae; genus IGN3. Next base: position 9,644 of record JAKIZM010000088.1, read on the forward strand.
AAAGACGGAACATTTATATTCTGAGCATATACACCCGAATATAAAAGTAACAACCAAAGACCTGTAAAGAAGTATTTATTCAAATTGTTAAGTTGAAAATGGGATAATACTTGTTAAACAACGGTAAAAATATAGTTTATAAATACAAATTATTCAAAAATTATTTTTGTTCTTTTTAAAAACAATGGCACACTGATTTTTATGATCCTTTATGATCTTAATCTCAAATCCGATATAGGACATAAAAACAAAGATAATTTAACGGACAAATAATTATTTCTTAAAAATTCTTCCTTATGACTGTCTTTATTGAGCTAAATGGGATTG
>JAKIZM010000089.1 GCA_022708025.1 Bacteroidota bacterium
TAGCAATGAGGAGGCGAAGTTGGTTTGAAGGAATTTGGTCCAGTACAAATCTCTTCAGTTGGCCATTTGTTGCATCAAAAATAAATTTCTAATGACAAATCTGGGTTCAATTAAAAGTGTAAACCGGATAATTGAGACTTACAATACTTCCGCCAATGCCATAGTGCATTTGATTCATCAAAATATTATTTATCACAATTAAACTATCAGTTATTGTATCTACAAAAATATTAAGCATAAATCCGCTTATTAAATTATTTTTAATAACCACCCTTCTTGGTGCTCCTATTGCAATACCTTCCCAAGGATTATACGAACCTGTAAAAAGAATAATGTTGTTGCGTATTTCATAATTTGCGTAATTAGGTCCGGGTAAACTAATTCCGTAAGACTGTTCATCACTGACAATTATTATTGAGTTGGAGATTTGATTATAACTATTTGGGTTTCCAGCAATATTAATTCCTGCCCTTAAATCTTTCAATATGAGATAATCAGAAATTAAGCCCCAACCTGCAATTCCAACCCCAGTTTCACTTATCTTGCAATTTCTAACCTCTATTACCAGAAAAGTTTCAACTATTGAATAAATACAAGCTACCCCTCCAGCATATTTTTCTTTACCATAAATATTAAAGTTTTCAATTTTTCCATTGACATTAAATTTAATAGTAATATCTCCCATACCTCTTCCATCAATCACAGTGCTATCCATACTGCTGCCAATTAAACTTATGGCTGTGTTTATTACAAGGTTTTCTTTGTAAACTCCATTTGCTACATAAATTGTATCACCATCAACACATAAGTTAATACATTTTTGTATGCTGTCTGAGGCTGTTTCCCAGCTTGTATAAGGCGGTGTGCTGCTGCCGGTTTTGCTTACATAGCGCACAGTGCCAATTAACAATGAACAATTAAAAATTAAAAATGAAAGAAGAAGAGAAAAAAAGTATTTTAGTTTCACATCTCACCTCAATATGTTTTGAGATTTTGTATTTGTAACTTAAATAATATAAACAACAAACCCAATTTCTTCTTAAAAACAAACCCAATTCGTCAAATGAATTGGGTTTGTGAAAAAAATTCAATACTTAATAGATTCATCAATATCATCAATCAGATCATCTGCTCTTTGTTTGGATATTTCATCTCTTGTAAGAAATGACTGCAGGATTACATCAATCTGCTGAATGAGATTTCTCTTATAATATTTCGGCGCATAAATCGATCCATCAAGCATATAAATTCTTCTGCTTTTTTCATCATAAAAAGTATAATTAACAAAAGGACCGCCCATTCCCTTTATATTCAGATCCCATAAACCTTGCGTATATAATGCATACCGGTTATTAAAATTAACTTCACTGGTTGTATAAAAACTATCCGCAATTACTACATAAGCAGAGTCATCCGAAGTTTGATAAAATTTTTCGGTTAATCTGTTACGAATAGATTTAATTGAATCAGCATTTAAGTATTCGGGAGTTGCATTATCAATCCAATGAACAAAAATCCATCTTTCCATATCACTGCCCGGTGATCTTCGCAGCCAAACGAACTTGTCTTCTTTATCATTCTTTGCAAGTTTAAAATCAGCTTGAACATAAATCATCCATCCGTAATCTCTTAAAAGTAATCCTTCAATAGCTTTTCTTTCATACTTAGGAGAGTATAAACTTTCTTTTAATCTTTTATCTGATTCCTTCTGATAGGCATAAAGAAGATTATCCTTATTCCTTAGAATTTTAAATTCAAGTTCCTGCATATTAGGTGCTGAAAGAACTGTAACAAGCTGACCTTTTGCCCAAAGATCATACTTACTTAAAATAAAATCATTATCTGTTTCAAGTTTTTCCTGAACTTCTTTATCGGTAATTGATTTAATATACTGTGATGTATAAGAACCGGAATTAAGCGGTGCAACGATAACAATATTTTTCTTTCTCTGAGCTTTTTCAATCTGGTTGGATGATATTCTGTGCAACGTAAAAAGTTTTTCCGGCATCGGTGTATTTATTTCAACTTCAAATACTGTTTGAAGCGCCAGTTTTAATTCCTCATATTCTGTTGAATCTGCTACAACATAAATTTCATCTTCGAAACCGGTAGCAGGTTTCTGAGCCGAATCGCAGGCAATAAAAAAGATTAGCTGAGTTGATAAAAAAATAAAAATCAAAAACTTTTTCATAATTACCTCGGAACATTTAGTAAGACCAATTCGAGATTGGGAAAAATTAATAAATATAATATCCACATAGTAAAACCCACAGATAACGGAATTGTAAGATTATCATCAGCAAAACCATAAGAAATATTTTCAATAATGGCGCCAATAAAAGCTGCGATAAAACTAATTACATATTCCATAGGAAAATTACCAACTTTTGGAGTAAATAAAATTACGATACTTGCACTAATAAAAAATGATAATGTTCCCTCAAGACTTTTCCTTAAAAATTTTCTTTTGCCATATCTCCTTCCAATTAACGCCGCCATCGAATCGCTGATAATTAAGATTGCAAAAGCAGTAACAAATATTACTTTAGGAAATATCAATACACATATCAAAGCTGAAAGCAATACATAGGTTGCACCGGTTAAATTCTTTTTTTCATCATCAAGTTCGTGCTTACGTAAAAGAAATCCGAACAGTTTATAAAATAATTTTGCAAATGATTTGGATATAAATCTGCCGCCATCAATAATAAATGCCAGTGCCGTTAAAATTGATAAAATAATTACTGCGGTTTGCTTCGGAATGAAATAGTAAATAACCGGTATAGATAAAGAAAAGAGATGAATTAATTTTCTTACTAATTCATCTCTGTAGTGAATTGTTCCATTATCAATGTGAGTCATCTTTAAGGATTCGTATCAGGTTTATTCCTTTGTTCCATTAATTTTTTTACATGTTCCGGAATTTTATCTGACTCACCATTTGTATTTTCAACTTTTTGCACAGGTGGTAATTCCTCCCCATGAATAATTCTATCTATCTCATCTGCATCAAGTATTTCGCGTTCTAATAATTCCTCTGATAGTTTGTGCAGCAAATTCATATTTTCACTAAGTATTTTAACTGCTCTTTCAAAAGCGCTGTTTATTATATCTCGTATCTCTTCATCAATTTCAATTGCTGTTTTTTCACTATAATCTCTGTGTTTCTGTATTTCTCTGCCTAAAAATATTTCCTCTTCTTTTGCACCATAAGCAAGCGGACCAAGTTTTTCACTCATTCCCCATTCACAAACCATTTTCCTTGCGATGTTTGTAGCTTTTTCAATATCATTTCCTGCGCCGGTTGTATAATGATTAAAAACAAGCTTTTCAGCAGCACGTCCGCCAAGCGCATAAGTTATCATTGCTTCAAGATACTCTTTAGAGTAAGTATGTTTTTCATCAATCGGTAAATAGCTTGTAACACCGAGAGCTCTGCCTCGCGGAATAATTGTTACTTTATGAACTGGATCAGCATCAGGTGTCATTCTTGCCACGAGAACGTGACCTATCTCGTGATAAGCAGTTGTTCTTTTTTCTTTTTCAGATATGATAAGACTTTTTCTCTCCATTCCCATCATCACTTTATCTTTGGCTTCTTCAAAGTCATTCATATCAACTTTTTTCTTATCCTTCCGAGCACCGAGTAAAGCAGCTTCATTAACAAGATTCGCTAAATCTGCACCTGACAATCCGGGTGTTCCTTTGGCAAGCACTTCCAGATTAACACCTTCGGCAAGAGGAATATTTCTTGTGTGAACTTTAAGAATTCCTTCTCTTCCTTTAACATCGGGTCTGTCAACTACCACTTGTCTGTCAAATCTTCCCGGTCTTAATAAAGCAGGATCAAGAACATCCGGTCTGTTGGTTGCAGCAATAATTATTACTCCGCTGTTCTGTTCAAAACCATCCATTTCAACTAGTAATTGATTTAGAGTTTGTTCACGTTCATCGTGTCCGCCGCCCAAACCTGCTCCGCGATGTCTTCCGACTGCATCAATTTCATCAATAAAAATAATACAAGGCGCATTTTTCTTTCCTTGTTCAAACAAATCTCTTACTCTGCTTGCACCAACACCAACAAACATTTCAACAAAGTCAGCGCCTGATATTGAGAAAAACGGAACACCGGCTTCACCAGCAACTGCGCGGGCAAGTAGAGTTTTACCTGTTCCGGGAGGTCCTAACAATAAAACTCCTCTCGGAATTTTTCCTCCGAGTTTCTGAAACTTAGAAGGTTCTTTTAAAAATTCTATAACTTCTTCCAATTCAAGTTTAGCTTCATCAGCACCTGCAACATCTTTAAAAGTTACCCTTTTACTTGAAGGTGTAATTAACTTTGCTTTACTTTTCCCAAAAGAAAATATACCACGTGAACCACCACTTTGTCCTTGCATTCTTCTCATTATTATTACCCAGATCGCAATGATGAAAATCCAGGGTAAGAATCCCACAAGTATATTTACCCACTCATTTGATTCTTTACTGAATGAGTAATGTATTTTTCTATCTTTCCAGGTTTTTTCTTGTTCAACAATTAATGGTTCTGGTATATAAACTGAGAATGCTGTTATAGGAACGGATTTACCGTTAATTGTAATATCTGTCTTCTTTTTTAAAGTAGCTTTAAATGTATAATCATTTAAATCAGCTTTAGTAATATTTGCAGAAATAATATTATCAGGATCTTCAATAAGTATTTCATACTGTCCGTAGGGAATTTCGGTAAAATTCTCAACACCGGTTCTGAAAATCTGCATAATAATTACTGCTGCAACAATAACAGTACCCCAGCCAAACACTAGTCTTATCACCTTAGCCCAATCAAAATTTTCATCTGGTCTATTTGGACCGCCTTTTGGTGATTTATTTCCTGATTTATTTTCGTTTTCGCTCATTATTTTTTCTAAATATTTTTTTCTGAATTATCGGATAAGGCATAAATAGATTTTAGATTCCTGTATTTTTGAGAATAATCTAATCCATATCCAATTACAAATCTGCCCGGAATTTGGAATCCAATATAATCAATTTTAACATCATATTTCAGGCTCTTCGGTTTCAACAATAATGTACATACTTTTACACTTCGGGGAGAATATTTACTGAACAGATCCCCGATGTATTTTATTGATAAACCTGAATCAACAATGTCTTCAACAATAATAATATCCCTGCTGTTCACATCACAATTTAATTCTTTGAGCAGGCGCACATTTCCTGAGGAGAGTTTAGCATCACCATAGCTTGAGAGCTTAAAAAAATCAATTTCGCAGTTGATGGTTACATTTTTTATTAAGTCGGATAGAAAAATAAAAGCACCATTGAGCACACCTATAAAAATCGGAACTTTGTCAGCATAATCTTTAGATATTTGCTCAGCAAGTTCTTTTATTCTGTTTTGTATTTGTTCTTCGCTTAATAACGGGACAAAAACATCTTCGCCAATAATTAATTTATCCATTACTTATAATTAATTTTAGTGCTTTTTTTGTGGTTGATGTTATTTTGAAATTATCATCAAGTCTTTTTCCGATTATCCAGACAATCTTATTATTATTTAATAAAACTAATTGATTTTTCTTTTCAAATGAATCCATTCTGATATCGTTAAGATAATCAGAAACTTTTTTCGTTCCTTTCATCCCAATAGGATTAAATTTATCGCCATCTTTCCAGTTCCTGATCTGAAAAATACTTTGCAGCCCATCAGCGGAAATAAATTCAATGTTTGAGTCTTTAATAATCTTAATATTTGCCGGATTTATCTTTTCGATACTTAATGTTTTATTTCCGATTTTTACTTTTTCACCAGCCTTGATTTGCTTTGAGATCAGCTTTGGTTTTTCTGTTTTGTGTTTAATCAAAATTTCATCTCTTGATCTTAATGCAATTAAACCTGCTGATAGTTCTTCTGACTTTCCTGCCTGATTATCAATAAGAGATGTTATCTTTTTAATATCTGTTGATTGAAATTTTACTCCAAAATTCTTATCAAGTACATTCTTTAATAAATGTAAAGATATTTTCTTATTCTTTTTTGCAAAATATGTTATAGGAATTTTTACAAATTCATTTCTTTTGAATCTTAAATCAGTTTCATCTTTATCAAGATTTAATTCATTTATAAGTCCCTGCAGATTTACAGATGTATTCAATATTGCTTTATCAAGCGAGGGATTTAATTTACTTATCAAGGGAATAATTTCATTACGCAGAAAATTCCGTTCAAATTCGTTTGATAAGTTTGATTGATCAATTCTGTATTCAAATTGGTTTGATTCAAGATAATTAAGTATCTCAGTTTTAGTTAAACATAATATCGGTCTAATTATGTTTCCCCGTTTTAACGGAATGCCCGCAATACCATTTAATCCGGCGCCTTTAATCAGATTCAGAAAAACTGTTTCAACATTATCATTTGCAGTATGGGCAGTAACTATTTTATCAGATTTATTTTCTTTTGCAAGTTTTTGAAACACAGAATATCTGACTTCTCTGGCTGCCAATTCAATTGAAAGATTTTTTCTCTTTGCTAAAGCTTTTACATTTTTTCTATAGGAATAAAGAGGAATAACTAATTCCTTACAAACGGCTTCGCAAAACATTTCATCTCTGTCTGATTCCTGCCCTCTTAAAAGATGATTTATGTGAACAGCACTTAATTCAATTTTAAATTTATTCTTGTATTTATTAAAGAAATGTAAAACGAATATGGAATCCGGACCACCACTTAGTGCAATTAAAATCTTATCATTAGTTTTGCTAAGATCGTTTTCTTTAATAAACCTTAATACTTTTTGTTCGGTAGCATTCATTAATCTTCAGAGATCGAATCATCTTCCCAGTCATTTGTTTCCAGAAGACCTACAACAAATTTAGAAAAATTATCAAATTCAAGGTTAACAGTATCGCCGGGTTGTTTATCGATAAAAATTGTTTTTTCCCAAATAATAGGATCAATATTGACTGCAAACGAATTGTCTTTTAACTCAGTAATATTCAGGTTAACTCCATCGACTGTAATTAAATCGCGCATAATTAAATAACTCTTAAAATCTTCAGGAAAAGAAATTGTCATCTGATAGCTGTCAGATAACTCTTTTATTTCTTCTATTTTTCCTATTGTATCAATTTCTCCAAGAACAAAATAATTTTTAAATTTTTCCGGCGGAGAAATTGGTGCTTCACAGTTAACACTCATATTTTGTTTTAATGTACCAAGATTCGTTATATCTGATATTTCTTCAGGTACATCAACAACAATCTTATTTTCTGAAATTTTAACTATAGCTAACCGGCATCCATTAATTGCAATAAATTTTCTAACTTTCTGCAAAAGTTTAATATCATCAACTTCAATAACAAACTGGTAACCATCACCAGTAACAATTTTATCTTTTAATATACCCTTGTATTTAATTATTCCTAAAAACATAACATCATTCAAATATTTACAATTAACATTCTAAAACTAAATATAAATAACAGCTTTTACATAAAAAGAATCCCGCATAAGCGGGAAAAGAAATTCTAATATTTTTTATTTAATCTCAATAATTTCAAATTCCATCACACCTGCCGGAACTTTGACTTTTACTTTTTCTCCGATTTTTGCACCCATCAATCCCTGACCTACGGGTGAAGAAACAGAAATTTTTCCGTCCTGCAAATCAGCTTCTTCAGGAGAAACTAAAGTATATTCAACAGTTTTATTGGTTTTAAGATTTTTAATCTTAACAGTCGAAAGCAAATGAATTTCATCTGTCGGCATTTTAGATAAATCTATTACTCTTGCACGTAAAAGAACATCTTCCATTTTGCTTATTTTTAATTCAAATAAGCCTTGCTCTTCCTTGGCGGCATCATATTCGGCATTTTCAGATAGATCACCGTGAGATCTTGCTTCTGCAATTTTTGCTGCAATTGTTTTCCTGCCGTTAGTTTTCATTTCCTGCAGTTCTTTTTCAAGTTCTAAAAGTCGTTCACGGGTTAAATAAACAAAATTTTTAACAGACATGATAAAATCTTTGATTGTTATTGATTTAAAAAAAATTGCCACCGTTCCAATAAATCGGAACAGTGGCTGGGCAAAGATAAGAATTGAACATTTGCAAGTCAAGAAACTAAACGAGAACTAACTTTATCAGAAAAATCCTATCGGCTCAAAAAGTTTCTTTAGCTTAATGCTCTTTATCACAGCTTTATAAAAAACCTTAAATGGCTACTTGCTTGTGTTTTAAGATACAACTTAAATTCTAACATTATCAAGAAAACAATTGTCTAACCACCTAAAAAATAAAAGAGGTGATAAAATGAAAGCAAAGTATCAGATGTATGTAAAAGTTTTTATGTTACTTTTTTTGATCTCAGGAATTCTTACTACACAATCATTTGCGCAGGATAGCGGACAATCATTATCAAAAAGTAATCTTAAAATATTTGTCCAGTACAAGTTGGCAAAAGCAAAATTGCTAACTAATGATAACATCAAGGTTGATATAGATGATAATAAAATTATTCTCTCCGGCACAGTTCCAACAATATATGCAAAAAATCAGGCCGAAACAGAAACCCGCTCAGTTGATGAAAATTATTTAGTTATTAATAACTTAAAAGTTGAAAGTCAAACCACCTCGGATTTGGAATTAACAAATCAGATTCTTAAAAAAATCCAATCCAATACATTTTATAGTGTATTCGACTGGCTTACAGTAAGCAGTAATAACGGTGTTGTTACTTTAGATGGCTGGGTTCATCTGCCGTGGTTAAAAGATCAGTTTCAAAGTGAAGTTGAGAAGATATCCGGTGTTAAAAGTGTAATAAACAAAATCCAGAATACTTTCGGACCCGGAGAAATTGGTTTCAGAGCAGCAAGATTAATTTATAACGATCCGATGTTTTGGGGAACTCAATATTCAGTAAATCCGCCAATACATATTATCGTTAACAATGCAACTGTTTATCTTTATGGAACTGTAAACTCAGAAGCTGAAAAAAGCTGGGCTGCCAATATAATAAGTTTCAAAACTGATGCATTTTCAGTTGAAAATTATCTTGAAGTAAGAAAATAATAACAAATAAATAACTTTAACCAAACAAATATTTTAAGGAGAGTTAAAATGAAGTTTATAAATAGCCTGATAGCAATTGTATTTTTGAGTTTATCATTAACGTATGCTCAAAATTCTGTTTCACCTGATAATACTTTAATAAAATATTACTCAGCATTTCTATCACTTAATCTAACTCATGCGCTTGATGAAGCAAGAATTATTTATCATTTATCCAAAGAGCCCTCTTTTAGAAAAGACTTAATGGAAAATGAAATAAATAAAATTAATCAAAGAATAAAAGATGCAAATGCCGATATTGCTAATATTATAATTAACACGACTGATAGTAAAAAGAATGAAATTGATAAGTCGTTAAAAAGCATTGATGAACATTTAGCGCAGGTTATATTAGATATAAATGCAATTCATCTTAAGCTGAAAAATGATGAAAGCATTTCAAAACTTATATCAGATATCTATGCACAAATTGATAAAGCTGAAAACAAAGATCATCTGGAATTAAAAAGAATCTTAAATCTGAAATCTTCAGAAGATCCTCTATTAGTTATTCCGGAATAGATTTGAAAAAAATCATTTGCACTTAGAAAACACAGTATATTGTAAACTAATAAAAAAGGCGATCCGAAGATCGCCTTTCTCCTGACTTGTGATTTTTAGTGCGACACGAGCACAACAAAAAATACATTTTTGTTCTAAAAAATAAGTTTATCAACTACCATTTTCACTTCTGAGTTCATCTTTACTCTTAAGATTATTTCTT